>PHBQ01000083.1 GCA_002841975.1 Candidatus Cloacimonetes bacterium HGW-Cloacimonetes-1 | reverse complement strand
CCTCGCTATGAATTGCAAAAGCGGATGATCCGCATCTGGTCTGACTCGTTCAAAGATGTAGATTTGGTAATCTTCATGGCCGATGTTACCAGCTTTCCCACAGACTATGATCTGGAAGTTTTGGGCTATTTGGAAAAGCTGAAGAATCCCCTAATCACGGTTTTCAACAAAATTGACAGAGTTAAAGAACCGGATTTTGAAAAGATCAAAAGTCAGCTTCCCCCCAATGTATTGGAGACTGTGGCAATATCTGCTTTGAACGGAACCAATATCGATGGACTGATGGCAGCCATCACAAAGTATTTGCCATTTCATGAGCCATATTATACAGATGATCAGCTTTCGGATTTGCCGATGCGCTTCTTTGCGCAAGAGGCAATACGCGAAGGAATCTTTCGGCAATTTGAAGAAGAGATACCATATGCCACTGCCGTACTAATCGAGAAGTATAGCGAATTGCCCAAAAAAGTGGTGATTGATGCCGTAATCTGGATCGAACGCCAAAGCCAGAAACCTATTATCATCGGCAAAAATGGCGAGAACCTGCAGCGTATCCGCGAATACGCAGAACGCGAACTGACGCATTTCATCGGGATGCCTGTATTGGTGCATCTGTGGGTTAAAATCAATCCCAATTGGCGTAAAAAGAATAACAGTTTGCGCGAACTCGGTTTCGAATAGGCGATATTCGAGAAAAAAGTTGACACAAAGCGGCTTTATCGGAGCATGGAAATGTATTATTACGTAAGCATTTTTATCTTTTTCAAAATAACACATGAGCGGGGTTTATGATCGATTTTGCTTACGATGGAGCGATCTTGGTCGTGGATATCGGAAACACTAATATTGTATGCGGTATTTACGAAAATGATAAACTGACTTGGTTTGCACGATTTCAATCGTCAAGTAGGCGCACGGCCGATGAATATTATGGCCTGCTGTCTCCCCTTTTGGGTGATTACTCTCTCAAATCTATCCACTATGTCGCTATCGGCAGTGTCGTTCCGGAACTAAGCCGGATCTGGATACACCTATTTCAGAAATACTCATCTGCTCGTATTGTAGATATCAAAGCGACTTCCCCCTTAGGACTCACTTATATGGTGGATAATCCCTCTTTCATCGGTGCAGATCTCGTTGCCAATGCTTACGGAGCTTGGAAGAAGTATCATACAAACTGCATTATCGTCGATCTAGGTACCGCCACCACTGTCCAAGTGGTTTCTGCCAGTGGATTGTTTATTGGTGCAGCTATAGCACCGGGATTGCGAACCGGAGCCTCTTTCCTTTTTGAAAAAGCAGCTCTCTTATCCGAAGTGGAGCTTTCTTCTCCTCCTCATGTATTGGGAACCAATACGCATGATGCGCTGTTATCCGGTATTGTGAGTGGTCATGCTATCATGATTGAAGGATTTATCAATCGCATCAGGATGCAGTATCCGGAATTGGAGCCGATCAAGACAATTATCACGGGTGGGATTTCCGAGCTCTTGAAACCTCTGGTGTCCAATATCGACTGTTTGGATAAAACACTAACCCTGGATGGACTGCACATGGCAGTTAAACATCTTCTGTAATAGGTCTTTAGCGTAAGAATGATTAAACGCTTGATTATCGCCTGCACTATCCTATTAGTCCTCACATTTGTATATGCTACCGTCTTTTATCCCCGCATCTATCTCCAAGGTTATGATCCCCTGATCAACAATCAGGTCGATGTCTATAAGATCAATAAAGGCTTAAATTTAAACAAGACCAAACAATATCAGATTACTGGCTTTGCTCCGGAGAAGAAAGAGAAGATCGATTATCCAAATCAGAAGATCACTATTTCGACAAAGATCGGAGATTACAAGATTGCCCCTGACGTGGTGATGAGTTTTGATTCGTATTTTGCAAATATCCAAAAGAAGGTGTTTCGGCAGAGTCTGATCAACACCATGAATATGGATACTCAACAAACCCAAGCTACTACTAGCGGTTTGTTTAGCGAGTTCAGCCTCGAATTGCCGAATATCGCGATTCCCAGATCCGTGCAAAAGGTATTGGGAAACAAAGCCGGCAGGCTCAATTTGGATGGAACTCAAAAGCTGACGCTCCAGGTCAGCAGTTCAAAACGCAAACAAGTACCTATCTATGAAACTAGCCGCAAAAGCACTTTTGACATCAAGATGGAGCAAGAAACCAACCTCCGGTTGACGGGTACGATCGGCGAGAAAATCGCTGTGAATATGAAGTATAACTCCAAGCAGGATGAACAGCTTTTTGACCCTAACAACCTCAATATCAAATATACCGGTACCGAAGACGAAGTCATCCAGTCTATTGAAGCTGGTAATATTGGGCTTTCACTCAGTGGTTCACGCTACATCAGCTATTCTACCAGTTCTCAGGGATTGTTTGGGGTAACTTCCAAAATGAAGCTAGGCGATCTGGATATTACTATGATTGCCAGTAAAGAAGAGGGTCAAAAGAACACTCAGTCTTACATTGGAAAGAGTCAGGCAGATTCAACAGTCTTTCGCAGTAAAGATTACGTTGCCCGCACCATGTACTATATCGACGATCCTCATACATTATATCAAATATATGGCACTGACGACCAGGGTGACTTGATCCCTGCATCATGGATGAATAATGCCATCAAGACGGATATCACCGGGGCATGGTTGTTAAATGATCCCTTCCTGCTTCCTGAAAATGGTACTGTCCAGCTTTATCTTGACGACGCTAACTCTTCCAACAATGTCACATCAGTCGTGGGTGATACCATATTTTTCAGTAGTACAGATTATTACGTTCCATATTACGACGAACTGATTGAGGGTACGGATTTTGTCACAGACTATACATCAGGGACAATCCTGCTGCTCAAAGCTGTAGATCGCCGTTCTTCCATCGGGATTCGCTATACCAAAAAAGACGGAACCAAAGTCCCGCTCAATAGTGATGTCCTGGATGGCGTTTTACATACTAAGACCATTAGACGCAGAAATCAGGAATATAACCCTGATGACCCCAATAATGTATGGCATTATCAGATGCGTAACGTCTATAGCCTGAATAAAAACAACATCAAGAGTGAAGGATTTAGCCTTGATATCTATACATTGAATGTAGATAATACCAGAAACTATAGTGTCCCAGATTCATTAACAGTACCGACACGTACTACATACAACGATTATCTGCGCCTTGATAGCAGTGGAGACCAAATAATAAACGGCGATGATGCAACCGTGAATTTGACTGCCGGCTTGATCATATTTCCATTCATCCAGCCTTTTGAAGCCCTGGGAGACTATAATATCTATGAAGACGAAAATGAGAGCATAAACTACCAGGATGTATCTCTTTATATGGCTGTGAAAGGCAAAATAGGGCGCGATGCCATCGATCTGGCTCAAGGTGGATTACTCAAAGGCAGCGTCCGGGTTCGCGTCAATGGAAACACTCAAAAAGAGAGCGTGGACTACTTGGTAGATTACGATTTGGGTAGAATCACTTTTCTCACTGCTGCCGGTAAGGATCCTGATGCCAAGATTGAGGTAGATTATGAATACCGCAGCATGTTTGACGTTGCCAAGAAGAGCCTTGCCGGGGTTCGTGCCGACTGGAATATTTCCAATACTACCAAATTGGGTGGTACTCTGATTTACCGGTCCGAGAACGTGAGTGACAAACGGCCAAAAGTGGGAAATGAGAACATTGAAATGCTGATGGCTGATATTGATGGATCTTTTACTGTTAAACCCAAATTTATCACCAGATGGTTAGATGCTCTACCTTTGATCACTACCAATGCAGAATCCAGAATTGCATTATCCGGTGAGCTTGCCATGACAGTTCCCAACGTCTACGGGGATCCCTCGGGAAAGAAGAATCTTGCCTATGTGGACGATATGGAATCCATCGTGGATCAGTACCCTATGGGAGTCACTTTTTCTACCTGGTCACAAGCCAGTAAGCCATATCAGACCTCTCTTGCCAAAGGCAGAATAAACTGGTACAATCCCAAAAACATTCGCAGGGAACAGCTTGAAGACCCCGCTACGTTGGATGAGAGAGAAAAGAAGGAGACTGTATCTGTATTGGCTCTCAAGCTTTTTCCTAATAGTATTTATATGCCAGGAAGCACTATCTGGAACTGGGGTGGTGTAATGAAATACATGGGAAACCAGTTAGACTTCTCTACAAAAAAGTACATTGAGATACTGGTCAAAGTAGATCATGAAACCACTGATCCGGAGCCCCATGTAACTCTCAGACTGGATTTGGGAGATATCTCGGAAGATTTTTATACAGAATATGGCGGATTGGATGTTCTCAATACCGAAGACAAGAACAGCGATGGTGTGGTCACTTTGGACGAGGACTTGGGCTTGGATGGCAAAACTCATGGAACATCCGGAGCAGATCCCAATGACCTTGCTTCCGAGACACAAGATCAATATGGGGATTATCCTCAGATCAATGGTACTGAGGGCAATAGAATTTTGGATACTGAAGATTTAGATGGAAACGGAGTTCTGAGCAAATTGAACAAATACTACAGTTATACCATTTCCTTGAATTCGGAGCAGTATTGTGACAATACAAATCATGACGGTTGGAAGCTGTACCGGATACCTCTTAATGATCCAAATGCTTTCGAAGTGATCAACAGCGCACCCGGAACTTCCCCACCGTCACTCAAAAAAATATCCTACGGACGAATCATAGTTGAATCTGATACTGAAGCCAAGGTGCTGATAGCTGATGTTAGCATAGTTGGCAACAAATGGCAAGACTTTTATGTCCGTAATGCAAATAATACTATCGTATCTGATGCCGATATCAATGCTTATAACACTACCTATATATCCGGGATAGCAAACAACAAAAAGAACACTACTCATTATACTCCCCCTCCCGGAAGTGTCTATAAAGATGGAAAAATAGACTCATCGGAGTCATCTCTAACTTTGGCGATACAGAACTTGCAGCCAGGTCATAAAGTTTTACTGCGACAGCTTATACTGGACCCATATAACCTCTTGTCTTATGACAAATTCAAGTTTTGGATATATCCTGAGGCAGCGGAGGATGCTGCAATCAAGCCAGAGTATCTGGACGTGATCTTCCGGATCGGTGCAGATTCTTTGAACTATTATGAAATCCGGCAAAAGACCAGAGTAAATTCATGGTCTAACCTCATGGATGTTGATTCCTGGAATGAGTTTACTTATCAGATGCAAACCATGACATCTCTCAAAGAGATTACTCCGGGTGCTCTTCAAGGTGAATCCGGAACTGATGAAACTATGTACTCCTTTAAAGGGACTCCTACTCTTACCAATGTCCGTGAAATCTACTTTGGAGTTTATAACAGGGACTCAAACACAGGACAAGTGGCTCCTTACAACGGAACCGTGTATTTCAATGACCTGGTCGTCACGGATCCTTTCGAGGATATAGGTTGGGCTCAACGTTTAACCTTGAACACAGCTTTGGCGGATTTTATCACCCTTGATATAGACTACGAACAAAAATCCGAGAACTTTAATACTGTCATTCAAAGAGGAAGGCAAAACGTATTTACGAAGACTACAACTCTCAATGTGACAAATAAGTACTTTCTGAACAAGCTTTTCCCCAATAGTTGGGCTTTTGACATCCCTGTAAGCCTGTATCGTAATTACTCTTTGGGCATCCCCAGATATCGGGCAAATTCAGATTTGTTGCGTGACAACATGACCAATCTGGAAGAAAAGAACAAAGAAAAAACAGAGAATTTAGTTTATGCATCGGACTTTGGATTTAGCCAAAAAACTGCTCCCAAAAACAAGTTTCTGGCATATACTCTTTATCGAACCTCGATTAGCGGTAGAGTAGAGCAATCTTATCGTTATACATCTACAACTGTGGATAGTACCCTGCTCTGGCGGGGAACGTGGAACTATAATCTTTCCTTCCCTTCCGATAAAACCAGCTTCAAACTCTACAAGACATATCGAGCTGGCTTTTTTCCCACAACCTGGAACAATAGCTTCTCTGTCAATACAACAGAACCCAGCAGCTGGAATTGGGAAAAGATCGGCGAAGCCTATCAGTGGAATCCACGTTCACAGTCTATCGCCACCAAGCAATTCACTTCGGATAATAATATAAATTGGAACCTGACTACCGATATCGGCGCTTCTTTGAGACTGAATACAAAGCGTGACCTGATTCAAAAGTCCTACTTCAAGGATATCAATATCGGTAAAGAAACAGAATTTGTCCAGGATCTGGGCCTTAACTACAATCCTACGTTTTTCTCCCGGATCTATAGTTTCTCGACTACCGGAAGCACAAAGTTCAGCGATTATCAAAAGAAGTATTCTCAGAATACGGAAGATGGTATAGTGGATTACTACCAACGGGATGGCAATTCAAATCGGACCGTGCGAACTACTTTTACATTAATGAACTCAACCCTACTGGCATCTTGGGCTACCAAACTAGCTTCAGCCCATAGAGCCTCTGTAAAAGTTCCGGCAAGCACTCCTAAAGCATCCGAACCGAAGCCAGATGAAAAAAAGAACGACGCCAAGGGTGATGATCCCAAGAAACCTGAGATTATTGAAGATGGAAAGGAACCTGATTTTGAGGATATGACAGAAGATCAGAAAAGGGAAGAAGAAATCCGGAAAGAGCAAGACAAGATAGAGGCCATGAAACAGGAACAAGCCTTCATAGAAGAAAAGAAAAAAGAAGAAGCCCTAAAGTATGAAAATGGTCTCTCTGGTGTTTCTCCCGAAGATCAAAAGCCAAAAGAGGGTAAACCTGATGACGGCAAACCCGGAGATGATAAACCCAATCAAGTCCCTAAGACCCCAGGATACTTCCCGGCTCAAGTATTAAGCTTGCTTTCCAAAGTGAAGAATGTAAATACAGCATATCAGAACATCTATACTATGAGTTACCTCCGCAAGGACGACAGACCTCCTATTGCTTTCCAATTGGGTGTTCCGCACAGTGTTGAAGAAAGTTACTTGGATGCAAAGAGTGATGACAACACTATCACAGTATCATCCGGTATTGTCTTTTCGCGGAACTTAGATAGCACCATAAACTACTCCTATGGAATCAACCGCAGATACTCAAGTGCCAGCAGCCAGAATATTGATAATACCTTCCCCGATGTTACACTCTCTCTGATGGACTTTGAGAAGTGGATTGGAGTACAGAAATACCTGTCCAGTAGCCGTCTCAACACCGGATTCCAATACAAGATCTCACAGAATGGAACGATAGACTGGATCAAACCCAAGCAAGAGACCAAGACTATCTCTCTCAATCCCCTCTTAGGACTCACCACAAACGTAATGAATGCTGTAACCGCCAACGTTAGCGTCACTATGTCCCAATCCGAAAACACAACCGATATGGAGACGTTCAAGATATTCAAAACCACCGATGCGATGGCCTACAATGGCAGTTTTTCCTATTCCTACCGTGCCGGCAAAGGTTTCACTATTCCCTTTACTGGAAAGAAAATACACATCAAGAATGAGCTAACCTCCAGCCTGGCTTTTCAATATGAAAACAACTTTGACAAGACTATAGGTAAAGATACCAACGTCGTGGATCGAGATTACTCCCGCTTGAGTATTACACCCGGTGCCACTTATCAGTTTGACCAGAATATCAAGGGTGGTTTAACAAGTTCTTACGAAATCACTTCCGATAGAAAGCGGGAAGATGGCACGACCACTTTCCGGCTTGGTGTATGGGTCGAAGTGACTCTATAAATGCCTAAACCAGAACTCCTCTTACCTGCCGGTAGCCCCGAAGCCTTGATGGCAGCTCTCGAAGGCGGTGCTGATGCCGTTTACTTGGGGCTGCAATCATTCAATGCCAGAAACAGAGCGAAGAACTTTAGTATAAACGAACTACCGGATGTCCTCAGTTTGGCCAATAAGTACCACGCCAAAGTCTATGTTACCTTGAACACTCTACTCAAGAACAACGAATTACCCAAACTCATCCGCCTGTTATCCATTTTGCAAAAGCTACCGATCTCTGCTGTGATTATCCAGGATTGGGGCTTGTATTGGCTCATTAGAAACTATTTTCCAAAGATCCAGATGCATACTAGCACTCAGATGGGGAATCACAATTCTGTGGATTGTAGTTTCGCTCAAGAGCGGGGATTTGGCAGAGTGATTTTGGCACGGGAAGTAACATTGGTGGAATTGGGATTGATCCGTAAAAACTCCTCAATTGATCTGGAGATGTTTGCTCACGGAGCCCTCTGTTATAGTTATTCAGGATACTGTTTGTTTAGCAGCTGGGTGGGTGGCAATAGTGCCAATCGCGGCGCATGTCGCCAGCCCTGCAGACAGATATTTCAAACTACTAACGGAAATGATAGACCATTTTGCATGAAAGATCTGCAATTGATCGACCACCTGCCTCAGATTGTCCAGGCAGGCATCAGTTCCATCAAGATCGAAGGACGTATGCGCTCCGCAGAATATGTATTCAATGTAGCTCGTGCATACAGATCCGCTCTCGACAATTTTAACAACATCCCTGCTGCCACAGACATCCTCTCCGAAGATGGTGGTAGATCCAAAACTGCATGGCGTTTTGTAACTACAACCGACCCCGTGATCATCGATATGGCTCAGACAGGCACAGAACTGGGATACATCAAACGAGTTACACCTCAATACTTGTATCTCCAACTCCGTAAATCGCTGAATGAGAATCACACCATTCAGATTATGCTCGAGGATAGTGCATCACCCCTTGTCTTCAAAATAGGGAAGCTATATACAGAAACCACTACAGGGGTTGAAAGGGTAACAACTGCGGAATCAGATACTACAGTACTAATCGAAAACCCCGGTACAGATATTCCACTTGGTTCGAAAGTCGTTCGCCTCGCCCGAGGTATGGTCCAGCAGTTTAAATGGAGTCCATCCTCTACAAAGCTACCCGGGGTTAACCCCAAACAAGAGGACACAATCCAGAGAGATATTTATCAAGCTCTCTCCAAACATGTTGGAAAAGCATCTCCGCAAAGTCGTCAGCAGAGTATTGCTAAAACCACCATATATATACGTATCCAAGATCCGAAGTGGATTTCACACCTCAAGAATATCCCAAATCTACGGATAATATGCCCGCTCCAATGTGCCGATAGCATTAGCAGACCAAATCTCATTCCGGAAATACCTTTGTACATTGCAGAAACAGAGTTAGATGGAATTCGCAGACAGATCAGTAGCCTCCTCAAAAAGGGATTCCAGGAGTTCTCCCTGTCCAGACTCTCTCAAGTGCAATTCTTCAAATCCCATAAGCAAGTGAGATTGTTGGCAAATGAGAATATCTATTGTCTCAACGATGCAACTATTATTGTGTTGAGAGAAATCAACATTCGCCAACACATAGCTCCCATAGAAAATGATTTTCCCAATCTCATCAGTTCCAAAGACCGAAGTGCCATCATTCCTATGTATTTCCACCCCCATCTCTTCGTCTCCAAACAAGCTCCCACCATTCAGCCCGGAGATTCACTGAAATTTGAAAACAAGCCGTTACGGCTTTCATATACCGATAATACATACCAGCTTAGCCCGCAGGATCCTGTTTGTTTGTTCAATTTTCACAAGAGACTCCTTGACAAAGGGTTTACCAAGTTCTTGATAGATTTGAGCAATCATCTCCCCGACCCGGATTTGCTGAATGATATCGTACAAAACTTCCAACTCTCGAATAAACTTCCAAACACGTCGGGGTTCAACTTCAAGAAAGGTTTACACTAAGAAATCCTCCACAGGTAGCACACCGATATTGAAAATTGTCTATTGACAGAATAACCTCAATTTTACTCTGACACATATCAGAATCCATAGGAGACTTTATGCCAGTACGTTTGATCATAATATTGACCTGTATACTCTTTGTACTTACGAGCATATGCGTGTTATTCAGCAAGCAGATTTTTGCCGAGAACGAACCGTCACTGATTGCTTCACGCAACATTGACGGGACAGTCACTTTCACCGTGAAAACTGCCACCTACAACGGTGGATACGCCCCCAGGAATGCAGGTGTAATCTGGATTACAAATTCGCAGAACCAGTTTGTAAAGACGATCAAAGTATGGGCACAACCATACCGTTATACTTTGGTTCGTTGGATTGCGAATTCAGGCAGCAATACTACTGCTGCAATTACCGGCGCATCGCTCAACACTCACCAATTACATACCGTTACCTGGAATGCCAAGGACTATCAAGGGAATACCGTGCCCGATGGTGCCTATACCTTCAATGTGGAGTTTACGGAGCACAATGCCACTTCCGGTAATATGGGAAAATACAAGACTCTTTCATTTACCAAAAATTCCACTCCTGCAAGTAATACCTATCCCGATGAAACCTATTTTCGCAATCTGAGCCTGAACTGGCAACCTATAGTTGTTGATGGAACTATTTCCGGTTTTATAAAGAATAGCTCCAACCTACCGATCCAGGGAGCTACACTGATTGCCGGCAGCAACACTGCGACGTCTTCTGTCACAGGAAGCTACAACATCCAGATTGCTCCAGGTACCTACAGCGTCTTCTGCTCTGCACCTGATTACCAGGAACAGACTCAAACCGGTGTGGCTGTTCTATCTAACCAAACAACAAACTTAAATTTTACAATGATCCCTCTTGCTATTGTTGATGGCACTATCTCCGGCATTGTAAAGAATAGCTCCAATTTACCAATCCAAGGTGCTACAATAACAGCTGGGAGCCACAGTACGACGTCTTCGGCAACTGGGTCCTACAATATTCAGATCGCTCCAGGAACTTATGATGTATCTTGCTCCGGGGCAGGATATCACCCACAGACCCAATCAGGTACAGCGGTATTATCCAATCAAACCACAAACCTGGATTTCATTATGGATACAGTCTCAAATGACGACCCTCAGCAGGCTCCAGTTGCCTATGTGTTGGATACAAATGTACCCAACCCGTTCAAGACCAACACGGCTATTAGCTATGCCTTAACCAAGAACTCTCGTGTTTCGCTGCGCATATATAACCTCAAGGGTCAATTGATCCGCGAACTTGTAAATGCAAATCAAACAAGCGGCAGGCATAATCTCTATTGGGACGGCAAACTTGCTAATGGTAGCAAAGCCACTAGTGGTAAATACATTTATACCTTATCCGTGAACGGATTTGAGACCTCAAAAACACTGACTTTGGTAAAATAAGGGAATATAATGAATCTATACTTACTTGCCGCTATCGAATGGGCAATCATGCTCGCAGCTATCATCATTCTCTATCCCATCATAGGCTTCATGGGCCTACTGGGACTCTTCCTGGCATTTGTAGGATTTGAACTACACTTGATTTGGCATCGTATAGACCGTGAAAGGAAACAAGAGAAGAAGAAATTGCAATAGACTACAGAATAGCCGGATATCTCCGTTATATAATTAACGGCAGGCAATTTAACTTGCCTGCCGTTTTTTTATTGTCTTTAGCTCTTACTATTTATCGAATCGCTACTGCTTTAAAGAACTTTCGTCCTTGAGTTGCAGCTGTTTCTGTCCATCGGTTTGGAGTACCAGGAGTAAAGATCCCGGTATTCGTTACCTCTGGGTATGTGCCACTCGGCCCATTTGAAGCGAATATCTTGTATGATATTGCTCCCGGAACAGCAGTAACATTAAGTAGAACTCTTCCATTCACTACATCGATGCTCAGCGGTGTTTCGTAGAACGCGGTGATATTGAGGTTGTTTGATGTGATATTGGAAGTGGTAGCCAGTTCAATATTGTTGATTGTAACGGTCATAGTGCTGATATTGCTATCAAAATCCATACCGTTAAAGCCCAGAATGATAGTGGCTCT
>PHBQ01000002.1 GCA_002841975.1 Candidatus Cloacimonetes bacterium HGW-Cloacimonetes-1 | reverse complement strand
TCGCAGGCAGAACTCCCATCCCGGCATTGTTGAGTCCGGATCCTTCGAGCACGGTGACTGTAAACGGCTCACCCTCTATTTGCAAGAGGATTGGGAAAAGCATGGGAAAATCGTAAACCGGGGCAAGCCTGGCAATGAATACATCTTGCTGCCCGCTGCTGTTTAGGCTGGTACTGCCAAAACTGACATTGAATCCCCTAAAAAACCCCGTGACATAGCAGTTAGCTGCGCTATCGATAGTAATGCTATAGCCCCATTCCTCAGTTCCTCCGCCTGCTCTTTGAATCCATTGCCAGGTCCCGGAATTGTCGATATACGCCACAAATATATCCTGAAACCCTGCACTGCTGATGCTATGCTCACCAAAAACCGTATTGGAAGTAAACATTCCGGTTACAAAGCAATTACCGGCACTGTCAGTCACAATATCTTGGGAAAGTTCAGTGTTTGAGTTGCCACCGCTTTCCACCCATTGCCAGGTGCCGTCTGAGCTCAATTTTGCTACAAAAATGTCCGATGAACCCGCCGAACTAAAGTCCTCAACTCCAAAAGTGGCATTTCCGTTGTAATAACCTGTGACAAAGCAATTTTCGATACTATCGATAGAGATGCTTTCTCCACGATCCCGGATACTCCCTCCGGCCTGATGTGCCCATTGCCAGGAACCGGAGGAATTGATCTTGGCGATGAAGATGTCGTCCGATCCGCTGCTGGCGAGGTTTGTTTCACCAAAAGTGGCACTGCCGCTGAAGTAACCTGAGAGGTAGCAAGTACCGGCGGGGCTAACGGCAATGCCATGCCCTTTGTCCTCTCCCGTACTTCCTGCTTTTCTTGCCCATAACCAGCTACCAGAGGTACCCAACTTTGCTACAAAGATGTCATAGTTACCTCTACTGCTGAGATCCGTGACGGAAAAGTCTGCAGTTGATGAAAAATGTCCCGTGACATAGCAGTTACCTTCGCTATCCAGATCAATATCACTGCCCCTGTCTTCGTCTGAACCACCAGCTTGGGAAGCCCACAGCCAATTGCCGTTGGAATCCAGCTTGGCAACCAGTACATCACTATTTCCATTGCTGGTGCGGGATGGTAATCCTTCAAAACTGATAGTTCCGGCAAAAGCGCCTGTAATGTAAATGGTTCCGGATGGTGTAACCGCAATACCATAAGCCTGTTCAGAGCTACTACCACCCGCTTGGGAAGCCCACAGCCAATTGCCGTTGGAATCCAGCTTGGCAACAAAAATATCTGTTCCTCCGTTACTGGTAAATTCTGTAACACCAAAAGTGGCAGTACCGGTAAAAGAACCTGCCACATAACTATTGCCATCACTATCAACGGCAATACTATAGCCGTAATCTGTGCCACTGCCACCTGCTTTTTCTGCCCAACTGAAAGTGTGAGCAGTGGCAAATAAATGAAAACTAAAGAGACATAGCGCAGGTAACGCTATTGCTATAATCAACTTTTTCATGATTCCTCCCTGAAAATAGTTGTGGTTTGTGGTTGATGATCGTTCCCCGGATGAAAGACATCTGATTGAGAAAGATAAGAGAGAATTGCTGTGGAGTGGACGTGGAGCTATTGATCCTGAATAAAAATAATTCAGTAAACCCTATGAGCCGATGGGGGCTCTGTAACATAGAAAACAACCAGAGTAGCAAGGTTTGAGGCTTCATTGCATTCTCCTGGCAAGTAACAGGTGTTCACTTCTGCATGGCGTATGATATTTCTTTTCAATGAGCTAACGTCATTCTGAACAGATTAAGTTTCGGAGTCAAGAACTTTTTTCAATCTTAAGGATTCAGTCTCTTGGCCATATATTGAGCAGCACTCCAAACAGCAAATTGGCTATAGTGGCAGTATTGGATGAAACGTGCCCAGGAAGAGAGTGCCGCAGGCTCCCACAATCTGCTCATGATCGGCCCTCCCGGCATGAGAGTATTACTCCAGATTGGCATGTTTATCGTGTGCTGGTAAAGTAACATGGGGTCCTATTAATGTAACACACATAAAAGTGGGATATGCCAAGTGGTTTTTATTGACAAAAAATACTAGCTCTAATATTTAGAGTGCGGTATCAATGGTGAATATATATAGAAGTTTTGTTTCATAGAAATAGGCTGTTGGCGATATATAAGCTCTGGGAGCGTTCGTATCCACTTATAACAGTTCCTGGTCTCAGAATTTGAACTAACAGAATTACTGGTCTAAGTCGAAAAATGAAATTGACCCCTAAGGAGTAGCTATCATGAAAAAAAGCTTTATTCTTTTATTGATTCTGCAAATTGGCATTCTCAGCTTCGCTTTTGCCGCAGATTTAGCAATCTCACCACAAGTATCTGCACCTGAATCTTCCCGCACTACATACATCGCACCCTACACCCAGAACTTCAATGGCAGCTGGCCTCCCGCGGATTGGTATGCTCCCATTGTGTGGATAAATTTGTATGGATTGAATATAGAATACGATTTTGTCCAAAGATACTCTCAGGCTTGTGCCATCTTCGCACCAGGATTTGCAGGATACACTATCAAACTCTACTCTCCGGTGATTTACATACCTGGTCCTATGTATCGTTTGAAATTCAAATGGTCGCACGGACAGCTTTCCACCTACAACGCAGATTATGGGGCAGTTTATGTGAACCAAACCAAGGTATGGCAACGCCAGAATACGGAGTTCAATTCCAACGACGGATATAGTAATGGTAATCCTGGCAGTGGTGTATTGGAAAGCATCGATTTGTCTCCTTGGGTTGGGGAGTATATCTGTGTCACTTTCGAGGGTGTTGGCAATTCAGGTCCTTATTGGTATATCGACGATTTTGCTGTGGAATATGTGGATACCAGCATCAAAACTTTTCCCAGCACACAGACATTTAGTTCTGCCACTTTCCCACCCCAGTACTGGAGCGTTCCTGATTCCTGGGAGGCACCCGGATCGAATCCCTTTTGGAGAAGTAACGCTAATGCCTATGGTGTCACAGGTAATGGTAGTGCACTTTGTTCCTTTGAAAACTTTGTGGCTGGCCGTTCTATCGATATGCGCACTCAACTTGTAGACCTTGGCCCCTATGGCGGAACCCTGAGCTATGATTACGCTTATTCACCCTATCTGGCTGCCAATCCCAATGAAAGCCTAGGCATCTATTATTCGAACGACTATGGAATAAGCTTTTACTCTCTGGCCGATTACAACGCCTCAAGCGCGGGTGGACTGATAACTGCTGCTCCACACAGCGGTGGGGGATGGACTCCCGGTGCCACCGACTGGGCGACCAAAACTCTCGCTCTGCCACCCGGAGCTAACATGGTGAAATTCCACGGCATCAGTGCCTACAATGGCAGACTTTTCATCGATAATGTGAGATTTGACAAGAACTACTTTGCTTCCGGAGATGGAACCGAAGGCAATCCGTATATGGTGAGTAGTGCTGCAGAGCTCAATCTGATGCGCAACTACCTGGGCAGTGCTTCCTCGCGTAAATACTTTAAACTGGCAAATAATATCGATCTCACATCCTATCTGGCTTTAGGTGGTGAAGGCTACGCAGCCTGGGGCACTAATGGCTGGCTTCCCATTGGCAACAGCACAACCCCCTTCTACGGTGGCTTGGATGGCGACGGACACAGCATTTCCGGCTTGCGCTCTTGGTATTATGGTACCTATCATGGGCTCTTTGGCTACATAGCATCCGGAAGTTTGATCAGATACCTGTCCATGGGCAGCGATTGCAACATCCTGGGCGATGCTCACACAAGCTCGCTTGTGGGGTACAATGCCGGCAGCGTTGATAACTGTAGTTCGGCAGCAACCGTCAAAGTAGGAAACTCTCAAAACGGGGGTGGCATCGTCGGCACAAACTTCGGCTCTGTCTCCAATTGCACTTTTACCGGAACCGTCTCCCGCTCCGGCGATGGTGTTAATGCTAATGCCCTGGGCGGAATTGTGGGCAATAATGGATTAAGCGGCACCATCACCCGATGTAAATCTAATGCCACCATCAGCGGAAGCACGTGGACTGGTGGGATTGCGGGCTGGAACGATGGCAGCATCTCTCTGTGCAAATCCACCGGTACTATATCCGCATACAGTAATTCCAATGGTGGACTGGTGGGGCAAAACAACGGTAACATCTATAATTCATACTCCCGCTGCAATGTATCCGGTGCACAATACATAGGTGGCTTAGTGGGATACAATAGCAACAGCACGATAACGAATAGTTATTCCACAGGTACGGTGAGTGGAGGCCAAAAAGGCGGGCTATGTGGTCAATCCGGTGCTACGATCACCAATTCCTACTGGGACACCCAGACTAGTGGAATAGCCACTTCCTATGGCGGAACCGGAAAAACCACTGCACAGATGAAAAGCCAGGCAACCTTCACAGGATGGGACTTTCTGCGGGAAATCGCAAATGGAAACGCTGATTATTGGGGTATCGCTTCCACTGATAACAATGGCTATCCATTACTGGCCTGGGAAGTTGAAAATGAGATACGAGCTCCTATCCTGATAGCGCCAGCCGACTTGGCTATAAACATGCCTAAAGCAGGATTTGAACTTTCATGGGATGCCAATCAGGTGGGGATGCTACCCAGCTACTACAACGTTTACATGATGCGCTACACCAGTCCCGGAGTGATGGAGGAACATTTATTCCTCCAGCAATCAGGCACTTCATTCTATCCTGTGATCCAAGGCGGATTGGTTTTCAATTATGGCGACACCTGGTATTGGACAGTGGAAGCCGCATCATGGGCTGGAACAGTTCGCACTCTTCCGCTGCGTTCCTTGCAGATAGAGTCTAATCCCCTCATCGATGTTTTCCCTTATGTGCAAACTTTTGCCTCTACCACCTTCCCACCAGCTTTCTGGAACAACGCGGGGTGGTATCTGCACGATGCCAATGGCTATGGAGCAACAGGCACAGGCTCGGTTCAAGCACATTTTTATAGCATGAATACCGGAACCACATGCGATCTGATTACCGCCACCATAGACACCCATGGAATGCCGGGAATACTGTCTTTTGACCATGCCTACGCTACCTATACGGAAGTGAAGAATGATAAACTGGAGATCTGGTACTCCATAGATTCCGGAGCCAGCTATAACCTGCTTTCCACATATAATGGTGGAGCAGATGGGCAATTGGTAACCGCACCTCCTTATGAATATGAGTTTGTCCCCTCTGCCAGCCAGTGGGCTACCAAAAGCATTGATCTGCCTTCAGGAACAAACAAGCTGAAGTTCCGCGGAGTTAGCAGTTATGGCAACAACCTCTATCTGGATAATATCACTATCAACACATCCGACCTTGTGTCTCCGGCTAATGTGCGCGTATTTATTGATGCGGCTGCTGCCGTGTATGAACTCCGTTGGGATAATACTCCCGGCGCAAGCTGGTACGGTATCTATCAAGGTAGTGATCCCATGAACCTGCAGTATATGGGCTGGACAACAAACCACAGTGTCGGATTTGTCCCGGTGGACAAGTTATTCTACCGTGTGTCGGCAGGGTCAGGAAGCACTGCGGGAGTAAATCTGGATAGTAAGTGATATAAAGCTATGGGATTATTGTACTATAGTCCATGAACTACATTGGCAGTAAATACTTACTCCAGTGGGTTCCTTCAGGAATTCGCTGGAGTTTTGACATATGAACAAATTTATAACATTCCCAGTCTTTTTGCCATGGTGTATGTTAATGCTTACTTTAAAACTTAGTAGGTGATGCCATTCCTTAGAAGTTACATACCTTCAGAAGATGTTCTGAACCAATTGCATCCAGTTTGTGTACCCGCACTTAAAGACCGGTATAGTGTTCATGATGTCAACTATGTATTACGAATTTGTTTGACAGATCTTCGGGCATCTTTCACTATGCAAAACATCAAATAATACTGGAAACCGAGGTTATTTGCATGGCTGATAGTAACAAGGGAAGAATATGGTAGGAACGGTAATTTCTTATACGACGATCGGGATTGATGCATACCAGATCATGGTAGAATCCGATAGCACGGGTAATATGTTTGGAGTCAATGTCGTGGGCATGGCGTCGAACTCCGTGAAAGAAAGCAAGGATCGCGTCTTTGCTGCCATCAAAAATGCCGGCTGGACTATCCCCACCAAGCGGTTTACCATCAACCTCGCACCGGCAGACATGAAGAAGGAAAGCTCGGCTTTGGATTTAGCCATTGCGGTGGCAGTTTTGCAAAATGTGAAGCAAGTCCCCGTGGAGTATCTGCGCAAAGTAGCAATGATCGGTGAACTGTCTTTGGATGGCAATATCCGCCCCGTCAAGGGTGTATTGCCGATTGCGATTGCTGCTAAGCAAGATGAACTGGATGCGCTGATTGTCCCCGCGGAGAATGCCGATGAAGCCGCCATTATCGAAGGCCTGACCGTGATACCCGTTACTTCCTTGCGTGAGGCTGTTAATTACCTGCTGGGCACCATCAAGATCGCCCCTGCAACTGTGGATCGTGACCAAATATTCCAAGTCTTGAACGATTTTCAGATCGATATGTTTGATGTAAAAGGGCAGTATCAGGTGAAACGTGCCCTGGAAGTGAGTGCCGCCGGTTCCCACAACCTGCTGATGATCGGCCCTCCCGGTAGTGGCAAAACCATGCTGGCACGCCGGGTTCCCACCATCCTTCCGGAGCTATCCTTAGACGAAGCTCTGGAGGCGACCAAGATCCACAGCGTGGCAGGTTTTTCCAAGAACTTTCAGAACGGAATCCTTACTACCAAGCCCTTTAGATCACCCCATCATACTATCAGTGACATAGCCCTCATCGGGGGTGGTGCTTTTCCCCGTCCAGGAGAGGTAAGTCTTTCTCACAGAGGAGTTTTGTTCCTCGATGAATTGCCGGAATTTAAGCGTGCCGTGCTGGAAGTATTGCGTCAGCCCATGGAAGATGGAGTGGTGACGATCTCGCGTGCGGTTCAGAGCCTCAACTTCCCCGCAGAATTTATGCTAATATCCTCCATGAACCCCTGTCCCTGCGGCTATTTTGGCAGTAACATCCCCAATCATCATTGCAATTGCCCCATGACCAGCATCCAAAGGTATCGCAGCAAGATCTCCGGACCGCTGCTGGACCGCATCGATATCCATGTGGAGGTACCGACCGTTACTTATGCCGACCTCAGTTCGCTGCCCACCGGTGATAATTCTGCCACGATTCGCAAGCGCGTTAATCGAGCGCGCCAGATCCAGCATGACCGCTTCCGTGAGGAAAGCATATTTTGCAATACCCAGATGAATTCCAAAATGCTGCGAAAGTACTGTAAGATAGACGAATCCAGCCACAAACTCTTGCAAAATGCCATAGATAAAATGGGCTATTCCGCTCGTGTATTTGATCGCATCCTCAAGGTCTCGCGCACTATTGCGGATCTGGAAGGGGATTCGGAAATCCGTCCGGAACACATCTCCGAAGCGATCAGTTACCGCACACTCGACCGTAAATATTGGGATTGAATATGATATATACCAAAGAAAAACTGGAACCCAGCCGCTACTACTATTATCCGAGTGATTTTGATGTTCATGATCATGATAAACTCAGTGCAGCTTTTGATGAACTGGATGCCTTGGAATCCAATACTCCGCGAGAATTGATGAGCCTCTTGTACCAATCCTCAGAATTGATGTCGATCCTGACCATCGAGCATAACGACCTCACTTTTCAAACTATGCGTAACACCGCAGATATCGAATCGCAGGACAAACTGGAGACCTACACCCGTGAGGTCATGGAATATGCAAATGAACGGAATATAGCACTGCTGAAAAAGTACTATCAACACCCGCTCCGCAATCAACTGAATCAGGACTATTTCAAAATGATGAATGTGTATCTGGAGTCACTGTTCAATGATGCCATCGAATCCAATGCCGATCTCAACACCGAGGAACGACGCATCACCAATATCTATCGCGATCGGGTGAATCAATTGAGCTTTGAATATGAGGGGCAAAACTATCTCTTCAAAGAAGCCCCGGAGCTGCTCCGCAGTTCGGATCCGCTGGTGCGGGCAGCGGTGTGGAATGCGCGCAAAGACGCGTTTGTGGAAGTCAAGCCGGAATTACACGATTTATATGACCAATTGGTGCGAATACGGTATCAACAGACGGTGAATGCCGGCTTTAAACACTATTATTCGATGATCAACCTGATGGGATTGAGTGGGAGCTTGAGTTTCAAACAATTGCACGACACCCTGCCCCTGGTGCGGAAGCACATCAATCCCCTAATCGAGAAGATCTACAAGCGCTGGCAAAAGATCTTGAAAGTGAACACTCTGGCACCTTGGGATTGTGTCGTGAGTCCCATTGCCTCACAGTTTAAACCCTTTACCACTTCAGAAGAGCTGATTACGAAGGCGATCCGCATCCTCTATGACATGCGTTTTGAATATGGCCTCTTGCTCAACAAAATCTGGAACACCGGTCTACTGGATCTCGATGAGCGTCCAGAAAAAGCCCCTGGTCAGTTCTATTTTGGAGATTTTCGCCATGGCACCTGCCGAGTACTGATGAACTGTACCGGCACGCATGATGACATGACGATGTTTTTCCATGAGCTGGGGCACGTGCTGCATATCACTAGCATCATGAAGAGCCCGATCTACAACTATATAGTTTTACCTTTGGATGTGCGGGAAATAGCATCTCAGGCCATGGTCTATCTCTCCACAACTTCCTGGGGGGATTTTTATCCTGATGAGAAGAACCGTAAAGCAGCCATTCGTTACCAATTTGATGATGATCTCCTGCGCATTAATAGCAACTTGTGCTCCAATCGTTTTGAGATGGATGTCTATGCGCATCCAGAGTGGACAGCACAACAGCGGGAAGAAAGCTACCTGAGTTATTACAAAGAGCATTTTCCCTGTTTCAAAAATCACGACCACGATGAATATATCTCCGGGCAGTGGCTCTTGAACTTTACCACTTATCAATTTCCATTTTATGATGTCTTTACTTCTTTGTCGCTCTTGGGAGTGTGGCAGATCTATCGCCACTATCAAAAGGATCATGACGACGCAATCTACCGATTCCAACAGTTTTTGAGTAAAAGTTCGGAGTTCAATATCAAGGAATTGTACGAGGTTTTGGGTATCAAGTTTGATCTGTCGGAAGCATCGATCAAGAAGATCTTTGACTATGTGAAGAGTGTGATTAAGTAGGATTACATGATTGACAAATTTGAACGAGTATTTGTAGCCGCGATTGCGATGATAATAGGTTTTATCCTGATCTATCTGGGATATCTGGGTCCCCTGTTCCTGGACCTGATACAGTTTAAAACCCATGCGACAGTGGTAAATCAGCTATTGGGGCAAGACATTGTCAATATGTTTGTCCTGAGTGGGATCTTAATTGCCGGTGGCATCTTGTTGCTGGCAAAAAAGAGGATGGGAGTCTATCTGCTGATCATGACTCCTCTATACCTGTTTTATTATGCCATTAGCTATGCCTTAGGTTGGGAATGGATGGCTCCGGACTATGTGGGTAACAGTCAGAACTATTTCTTTTACTTCTTGGCTGTCATCGTGGGAGGCTTGATCATCATGCTATATTGCTTGTCCGCATTCCCCAAAAAAGTAACAAACACCTTCCGAAAAGGCAGTTTGCGACTCTATTCTGTCTTTTATGTGTTGTTTTTATTGATCTTTGCCAGTATGTGGATCAAGGAAATCGTTGAGGTGATGAATACAGGTACAACCAGGGGATATGATATCGCTCCGACTGCTTTTTGGCTGGTGCGTACAATAGATCTGGGCTTTTGCCTCCCCTTGGGGTTGATCAGTATCTACTTGCTATGGACACGTCCCAACCAATCTTATGCAATCCAATTTTTGTTTTATGGCTTTTTCGTGACCCAGATCCTGGCGGTGAATAGTATGAGCCTGATGATGTATCTGCATCATGATCCGTTGGTGACACTCTCCAATATCATTGTGTTTTTGGTCTTGCTGGTCATACTCTTTGCGGGATTTATCTACATAATCCGCAACTACAAAGTGCAGTGACCCGAGTACAACTCTTTAACATGACACAAACTATGTAAGTGACAACCTCACAGACTGTAACGCTGGCTTCAGCCGGTAGTTTCACCAGCTTCAGATGGTTTTGGACTACAAAAAAATGATATGGTTTTAGCCATGTAGAGCATTAGGTATTGCTAATCCTAAAAGCCGGATAAATCCGGCGAAACTGCCGGCTGAAGCCAGCGTTACGAGCCGTTTCAGGACTTTCGTAACACAAACAATGCCAGTCTTAATATAATGTCTTGTCACAACGTGGCACTTACGGGGCAATTCCCAGGTGCCGACAAGGGCTTCACGAGGGGATCACGAGGGAGTCACCCCGGATTGAAGTAGGGGCGAGTTGCGCTCGCCCGTTTCACAGAATAGGGGTCGCCAGTTTTGCCAATGCTACTCTACATCTTATAATGAGAGACTAATGTACTCGGCGCGGAAGCTATAGCCTTTGCCCTGGAAAGCAGGTAATCCCGAGAGCATGGATACATAGTGATCCAGTTGCTGCCGATCCTCGATGCCACCGGTTTTGAAATCTATGACCTGCACATCTTTGGCTGCAGTATCCACCATAAAGCGGTCTATGCGATACTCCCGTCCCTGGTTCCAGACACTGAACTCGGTGAACACGCGGTCGTATTTGGGCTCGAAGATTCTGGCATAAGGCTTCAAGGCTGTGGTGGCACGGCTCAGGATGTCTTTGATCTCGGTGACGCTGAGGATCCCGCAATATTGCAAAATCGTGCGGTCTTTGGCATCGGCAATTTCAGAGTCGGTATTGTGTGCCAGGCAAGACAGGTAGAAATGGACAATATTACCGGTCAGATTGGCTCGATCTATCAGCCAGACTTGCTTGTGGTTTATAAGTGTGGCAACCGCATCGGTAAAATCCGGTCGCGGAGGCTGCCAATCCGGGAGACATATCCTGGGTATATCAGCCACTTTCTTTGCTTCAGGCTTTTCTGGATCTGCAGTATGGGAATCATCCTGAACTATCTTTGCAGGCGGGGGAGGGGTTTTGCGCAGAGACCAGGTATGGTAATCTGTCGTCTCTGCATGATCTATCATATAGCTGCGGCAGGCATCTGCCAAGAGTAGGGGGAGGCTGGGGGAAGAGCTCGATTTAGCTTCCAGATAGATGTCCCACTCGCTGCTGTGGTCGTAGGTAAAAAAGATATGGAGCTTGGTTTTGGCACGGGTAAAGGCTACATAGAGAGTGTTCATCTCTTCCAGCAGGGAGCGCTTTGCGTCTGTGGTGATGATAGATCCAAAACCGGATTTTGCCAAAATATCTTTGTAATGAAGGCTGAGGGCAAAGTCGCGCAGGTTTTTAAAATCATCTCCGGCATAATCGATGTAGGGACGGAGCTTCAAGCTGGCATCCGAGGCTTTGCCACTGAGATTGTAAAACACAAATACACGGTCGTATTCGAGACCTTTGGATTTGTGAATGGTTTGCAGTTCCAGACTCTTGTCCAGATCAATGGAGCGTTGCTGCATAAAGCTCTGCTTTTTATTGTCCTGCAGGTATTGGATCAGACTGGGGATGGAGGCGCCGTTGTCGCTGTTGTTCAGTTCATATTCTTGAATGACAGAGAGGAAGCTGTGGAGATTGAGGTAATCTCGTTCGCTCAGTTTATCCTGGATCTGGCATAGTTCGATGATGCGCAGGCACTTTTGGTGGATACTATCAGCGGCGGAAGCCATTGCAATCTCAAACAGCGTTTGTACCAAAGGCAGAGCCGAGAAGTCAATTTCCGGAATTGGACTATCTTCCTGCAGACAGATCCGCACAGCCTTGTCGTAAGCACTGACGGTTTCAATGCACTCTTTGAGCTGAATGGCATTGAGCATCACATAATCGGAGCGCAGGAAGGCAAAGAATTCCAGCCAATCCTGATAGGCTATAAAGCGCAGCCAGGACAGCAGGGGCTGTACCAGGGCGTGTTCCAGCAGGGAAGCGGAAGGCTGGAAGATGCTGCTGACCTCCAGTTCATCCAAAAGGTTCTGAATCTCGGTGAGATCTTTACCCTTGCGGCAGAGGATGGCGGTCTTCTTGCAATCTGATGTGAGGTTGGGTTTCACCATCTCGTTGATGAACATCCGGAAAACCTCGTCGTTCGTGGTTTTAACTGATGCACCCTTGGTCTGGTAGGATTGGATGCAGAGCTGAATCTCGGTGAGGCTTTCAAGATCATCTCTCTGGTATTGAATGGGGGGATACTTCCAGGTCATACCATTGGTATTCAGGTATTCGTGGATACCCTTGTTGCTAAAGATGCTATTCACAAATCTTATCAGCGTGGGGCTACTGCGCCAGCAGCTCACAAGCTCTGCGGTCTCGATAGTCTTGGAGCTGCCGAACATCTTGGGTAAGTTCAATAGCAGATCCCGCTCTCCGCCTCGCCAGCTAAAGATCGATTGTTTTTCATCACCCACCACGACTGCACCGCCAAAAGGCTTGCTGCCGATGCCGGAAGTCACTTCCTCGATAATGGGGCAGAGGATGTTAAATTGGAGCAGTGAGGTATCCTGAAACTCGTCGATCAGGATGAAACGGCTACGGTGGGACAGAAAGTGGTAAAACTCCGTGGCGACGGCCTCATCCTCGGCATTAAAGAGAGGAGGATAAGAACTGAAGAGAGCTTCAAAGGTGAACCACGACACATCGTCGTAAGTCATGTTTTTATAGCGATATATCAGGTTGTCGTACTCCGTGAGGATATCTTCCCAGATCTTGAGGATCTCATGTTGTTCCGGTAAAAAGAGGCAATAGACTAGGTAGTTGGCCAGATGTTTGACGCTGTTTTCATAGTGAATAGTGAGTTGCTCTCTTTCGGTGCTGCAAGTCTTTGCAGGGAACTTTGTCATGTTCCAAAACGTTTTATCCAATGTCTTGAGGAGCTTGTAGCATAGCAAGGGGGTGGATGTAATGGACTTAAGTCCGGCATCAAGTTCGGGGAAGGACTCGGGGAATTGACTAAATAACTCCCGGAATCCTTTATTGAAGAAATCATCCAAGGGTTTGGCGAGGTTTTTCGGATCCAGGGCACGGGTCTTGATGATTGCGATGATGCTGTTCATCGCTGCAAAGAAAGCGGTGAAGCTCTCGGTGGCTTTGCTATCCCAAGTATCTGGTGCTAAAAATTGAGAGCACAAGGAACTGGCATCCTGGGTCACATTGCGTTTGGTGATCATGTAGTGCAGCCAGCGTTCTTTGATCATCGAGATAAAGAACTTGTTGTATTCGTCCAGGGAAGGGCTCACTTTGCGGCGCAGCAGATCCTGGATGCGGTGCCGGAACACGGGCTTCATCACAAAGTCCATGAGATATGGCATACGCTTGTCGATAGCCAGTTCGTCGATCTCAAAATTGTCTATACTGCGCACGGGACGTACCAAGTTACGGAAGATGGAATTGATGTAGGAGTCGATCGTCATCACCTGCAAGAGATTCTTGTTAAAGGATAGTTCATTATAGGCGGAGATCAGGATATTGGTCTCGCTGAGGCTGAGTTGTTTGGCGTCACCGGGAGCGATGGTGCGCAAGTTTTCGATCAATCCATTGCGATCTTTTTCATCTTTCGGGTCTTTGGACAGCATTATTTGCATCTGGCTAAAGATGCGTTCCCGGATCTCGGCAGTTGCCTTTTTGGTAAAAGTGAGGACCAGAATGTTGTCGATCTTAAACTCGGGATGTTCATAGTATTGGATTACGAGCCCGATATACTCCAGGGAGAGGCGATAGGTCTTGCCGGTGCCGGCACTGGCAGTAATGATGCGGATAAAAGGTTTATTCATTTTCGGCTCCAATGCTGCCGCTAAACAGATCGGCTCTACTAATATTGATCAGGGTTTTGCGTTCCGACACTTTACGTGCCTGTTGATATCCATATTTGAGGATGCCGGATAACTGTTTCTCTACTTTGCAGATCAGATCACTCCTCTTGTCTTCGCTAAAGTGCTGGCTTTCTCTGGTCATATCAAAGATGTTACAGATCATGGATTCGATTTCAAAGAGGACTGGGTCTTTCTGCTCCAGGATATAATAAAACAGTTCATATACGATCAATTGATCGAGGGAGCCTTTACCGGTCTTAAAATCTATGATATATTTGCGGTCAGTGGTCTCGATCAGCAGATCTGCCCTGCCGTGGATTTTGACGCTTACCGAGTTGGCATCGGCTGCGATCATGAGCTTATACACCGGTGCTTGGTTATGGTCTCCCAGGTCTTCGGGGATGACATCGACTTTGGCATGCTCCAGTCCCGGAATCCGGAACAAGAATTCTTCAAAAACCCAGATCGCGGAAGTGATCAAACTGGGGGCCATGATTTCAAAGAGGAAATCCCGATTGTAGTTTTTGGGGATCTTGTACCGGAATTCCTTGCCGTTGAGAATATTCAGCAGGCTGGTCTGCAAATAGTCTTCCTGCAGGAAGGCAGGATCCGGGATGAATACGCCGGGATGCTTACCGATATAGTCATGCAAGATTGTCCCGATAAAGCGGTGCAATACTGTGCCAAAGAACTTGCGAGTAGTGGTCTCCATAACTTCGGTATTACGCTCCCGGATGCGCTTGAAGCGCGTGATGTACCAGGCAAAGGGGTTTTTGAGGAAGGCATCCAAGCTGGAGTAGCTCATGCGGAGTTCATGTGACTTCCCAAAATCCGTGCTGATATCCACCGGAATGGTAAAGAATGCATCTTTGTTCACTAGCTTGTGGTCGCAAATCGTGCTATCACTCAGGCTTTGTAAGGATAAAGCCTGATCTGCAGTGGTGTGTTGCTCCAGGGAAGTGGAATCCAGTAAACTGTGATACAGCGAGGCAATAGGGAGCTTCAGTGAGCCCTTGCCAGGCTCGCCGTCATCGTGGATAGGAGTATCTGTATAGTGCATCAGTTCGCTCACAAAGGAACTGATTTCGACATCGTTCTCCTGGTTTTTGTAGCTATAGATATCCACTGTAGGGGTGGAAAAGACCAGGCGCAGGAAGTAATAACGTTCCCAGTCACGCACATCGTCCCAGGTCTTCAGCCCCAAAAACCGCCGTTGTGTTTCGTTGAGTAGCCATACCGATGCCGGATTCGACGGCAATTCTCCCTCAATGGCGTGGAAGATCACGGCGCTGTCGTAGGATTGGTTGCGAGTATCCAGCAAGGAGCTAATGGTATAACTCGGGCTTCTGTCCAGATCGCTGGGAAGCTTGATCTGTGCCGTGCGGAGGTATTGCAGGAACAAGCGGATCAGTCCGGCAGCCACCGACTTGCTGTCTCCGGCAAAGATGCTATCCCACTGTTCCACAATCTTCAAGTGCTCGATGGCGCGGAAGTTTGCCAGACGCTCGTAAAACTGGCCACAGATATCGGTAAAGTCAAAGAGATCTGATGGGATAATCTGGCGGAGCACAATGCCATCGGGATTGTCAAAAAGGTCGGACAGTGCCACTATGGATCGGATCTGCAGGAACTGCCGAAGCAAGGCAAAATGGGGGCGGAGCATGGTACGGAGATAGTGTGAACGCTCCGGATGGTCTTTGGGGTCAAAAACATCGAGGTCCAGATCCAGATACAAATAGTCGTCTTCGGTCAATACGCTCAATTCCCGTAGTAAGAGGCTTTGCTCGATGTGCGTCCAATCCGGGCAATAGTATTTGATAAACCACTCCTGACTGAGGGCTGTAAAGATCTGATTGATCGGGATATAGATTAGCTCGGATTCGATGATCAAGGACTCCAGATGTTCCCCGATGCAAACGAGCATCTGATAGAGGGGAGTTTCCACGATGCTGTGTGGCATGGGATAGGCGAAGTCCCGGGGATCAAACAAGCTCTGATAGGCTTCGGTGGAAAATCTGCGATCGACTAACACATTTCGGGGCTGGGAAGCGTCTCGTTTGGATAAAAAGTGCAGCACCATCTGATCCTGATTTTGCAATTCGTGAACGGTGAGATTCTGCATGCGGTGTTTTTTGCTGCGGATTACTGCCTCGATATCGAAGGGTTTGCTTTTTAGAGTGGAGGGATCTATCCAATCGGCTTGACCATGAAAGAGGATAGTTACTCTATTGCCGGCATTTTCCAAGCGCTCGATAATCTTACGCTCCAAAGCCGTGTAGTAGTATTGGTTTACAAATATATATGTTTCAAAGCCAGGTATCGGCCGGTAGTGCGCGAGGTCGTAGTAGAAGATCTTGTCCGTGAACTGCTTGCTATTCACAAGGCTCTGATATCTGTCCCGGATGTCCAGGATACGGCCAATATAGTTCTCTTGCCAGATTTGGAGGTAGAATTCGTTTTGACTGACCTTGCTTTGGAGGGTCTCAGGGCTCAGATCTTCTTCACAGAGTTCCGTAAAGAAATCAAACCAATGCCTGCCCCATTCGATTACATCATCATAGTTGTTGATGTGAAAGCTCTCTTTATCTTCTTCGCTCAACACCTGATACAGGCAGAGCAGGCGTTTCTCATCCTGCAAGTAGGCTGCATCGGGGACGATCACGCGGGACTTGAATTCTTCCATTGTCCAAAAGTGAACATGTTCCAGGTTCCAGCTGGGCTGATACATTTGCATGGCAAGCTGGGCGGAACTCTTGGTTGGATAGATTAAAACAGCACCATCAGACACTTCTTGTAAAGACGCAACTATAATGTCATCAGACAGATCAATTGCTTTGATAACAGGCATATCCACTCCAAATATGGGGAGGAACAGAGAATAGCCACAGCCCGGAACACTACATGCAGAATGGGTGGCTACTTCCTAAAACACTTCCCTTGCATTTATGATAAAGTTAAAAGCTCCTTCCCCAAAGCCAAAATCCATCCGCAGATTGAGTCTGTCTTCGGTAAGAATCGCATACCTAAAACCAAATCCTGTGGACCAATGCCAATCTGTCAATCGGATTTTATCCACAGTGGGGCTCACTTGCCCCAGCTCTCCAAACAGTACAAACCCCGTTCGTTCCAAGAAACCCTCTTCAAAGGGAGTTACCCTTTGCTCAAAGCGCTGTGCCACACGCACCTTTTCGACATACCGTTTGGAATTGTAAGCCCGCAGACGGTTTCCCAGCTCCATATAATTGTAAAAGGGGACGTCACCCTCGTTGATCACGAGGTCGCTCTGAGTGGCAAATACCACCTTGTTCGTCAGCGGCAGATAGTGCCGCAGATCGTATCGAAACATGTCATAGTCATAGTCACTACCCAATTCGCTGCGAAAGGCTGTATAGTTTACGGAGTATTTGATGCCACGCGTAGGATAGTTGTTGCTATCGGTGGTATCCAGGAGTAATCCCACTCCGATGCCGGAAAAGACAGATTGATCTTTGCCCAAGAGAGGATCTGCCTCCAGATAACCATTGGGGACTGTTTTCTTCAGATGGTGGTAGCCGGTGTTCGATGTGATCGACCCAGTCAAATCTCGGTATATCCGATGGCTATAGCTGTTCTCGATTCTAAACACTCGGGCTGTATACGACTCGACATTGTCTTTATTGGTTTCGTTACCTGTACCATAATAATCATCCGGCCAATCTGCCAGATAGAGATCGGAACTGTATTTCCAATCTTCATTCGTGGCGGAGTATTCCGGAATCAGGAACACTGCAAATTGGTGCTTTTGGGAGTATAACACGTTACTGAGCAAAGACACTTTGCGCGGATACACCTTGGCTACAGGTGTCCCCTGATCTTTTTGCCAGATGGCAAAGGCTCCACCCATGACCCCGGTATCGCTGGAGTACGCAATAAATGGATACCCCGTAAGCACTGTATCTCCACATAAGAAACCCCAGACTGCAAGCCACATTCCCCAGATCATTATCATCTTTTTCATCTATATTAATCCTAATCTTCATTCATTTTGCTGATATTATAAACAGTTTATCGGTGTAGACACACCATAATTCAGATTGTCCTTGACAATAGATGACCTTCCTATGTCACTTTACCCATTTAAACTGTGGATGTGAACATGCAACAATACACTTCTCAAGAACCCCGCACCCGGGTGACAAGTATTCAGAGCCTGCCGGAAAGTAAAATCCGGTTCAGCAGCCGACTCGCACACCATTTTCCTGCTCTGTTAAATCCTGCAAGAGTTTTATTGTTATACCTCCTGCTGGGAACAATTCTGATGTCTTGCAAACCGGCTGATCGCAGTTCGAAGGATCGTTACGTGGTGCTATCTCCGGAAGTGGCGGAAATCCTGGCAGCCATTGGCGGCGCAGATCGCATCGTGGGCATCACAGATGAATGCACCTATCCGGCGGAGCTGCAGTCCATCCCATCAGTAGGTAAGTTTGGTGCATTGAACAAGGAAAAGATATATGCTCTCAAGCCCTCAGTTATTTTTAGCACAGGTCTGGAGCAGGATGCCATTGCCTCCGAATTTGCCAAACTGGGCTACAAAGTCGAGACCATATATCCCAAATCCCTGGCAGGCATGATCTCCGAGATTCGCCACGTTGGCGATATCACTGGATTGCAGGCAGGCGCAAAAGCACTGGCAGACAGTATGCAAACCGCTATTCAGACGGCAAGGCAGAGTAGCGCCGGCAACGCCCGTCCCAAGGTCTATATCGAGATATATCGGGATCCCTTGATGAGTGTTTCCGATCAATCGTTCGTAGGTGAACTGATCGAGGCAGCAGGGGGAGACAATATCTTTGGAACTCTGGAGCGGGACTATGCACGGGTAAAACCGGAAGATGTCGTCGCAGCAAACCCTGACATCATCATCTGTTACTCCCAAGATACGCTGCCCAATATGCTTTCTCGCAAGGGTTGGCAACGCATTCCGGCGATTCGGAACCGTCGTGTTTATTTTGAAGCAGATATCAATCCGGATCTGATCCAAAGAGCCGGTCCCCGTAGTATTATGGGGATCAAACAGCTGCAGCAGATCTTTGCTGAACTGAGGACAGCAACTCATGAGTAAGCGCAATTCACTATTACTGATCATAGCATTGTCGTATCTTGCGATGATCGGGATCTATCTCACGGTGGGGCATCCCGATGGATTTATCATCCTCAATATCCGGATTCCACGTTTAGTTTTAACCCTCTTGACGGGGATGAGCTTAGCCGGGATCGGCTCAGTGTATCAATTGATGCTGGCAAATCCTCTGGCAGATCCCTATATCCTGGGCATCTCATCCGGTGCAGCCTTGGGTTCGATCCTGATGGGAGTGTTGGGGCTGGTGATCCTGATGCCGCTGGGCGGTTTTGCCGGAGCCGTGTGTACCATGCTCCTGGTCTGGGCATTGGCGCAAAAAAGCGGTCAGTTCGATCGTTCCCGTCTCCTGATAGCGGGGATTATTGCCGGGATGTTTTTTGCTGCCGGTATCTCACTGCTGATGTATCTCTTTCAAGAGGATTCCTTGATCATCCTGGGAACTCTGATGGGAAATCTGGGGCGGATCTTCAGCGTCAATGAATGGCGGGTCTTTTTGGGTTTAAGCGTTTTTGCACTGCTGCTGATGGTATTCTTGTATCGCAAATCTTTAGTCTTGGACATTATGAGTGGGGGAGACATCTATGCCGGCAGTGTGGGTATCAATGTGCTACGTACCCGCCGCCAGATCTTTTGGATCACATCACTGTTATTGGGGATCGTGGTCGCCTATGCCGGGATCATCGGCTTCGTGGGCTTGATCGTTCCCCATATCGTCCGTTTTTTCATCCCTTCCGGGCAAAAGAAAATCTTCATCTATAGTACTGCCATGGGCGGAGTGTTTCTGCTCTTTTGCGATTTCCTGGCGCAGCATCTCACTACACTGGAACTGCCTGTGGGTGTTGTGACAGCGTTTATCGGCTGTCCCTTCTTTATGTGGTTGCTGCTGCGGAAATAGATATCTACAGATTAATATCCTGATCATTGCCGGTCTTGGGTACAGTAAAGCAAAAGGTGCTACCCTTTCCGGGCTCGCTTTCAACCAGGATTTCTCCACCGCTTTGCTCGGCAAACTCTTTACAGAGCACGAGTCCCAGTCCGGTGCCGGTTTCTCCCATAGTGCCGGTGGTACTCTTCTTTTGGCCCAAACCAAATAGTTTCGACATATGCTCTGCATCCATCCCCAGTCCTTGATCGATGACGCAGATCCGGCATAGTTCCTCTGTTTCGGAGCATTGCACTGTGATCTTCCCTCCCGGATGCGAAAACTTAATGGCGTTGCCGATGAAGTTTCGTAGCACGACGGCAAACATGTTTTTATCCGCAAACAGTGTATGTCCGGAGGCAATATCGCTTTCGAAGGAGATGTTCTTTTTGGCTGCCAGGGGTTTCATTGAAGCCACCACGGAGTGGAAATACTCTGCAGGATCCAGCAATTCCGGGTTGAATGGAATACTGTGCATCAAAGATCGTGACCAAGTGAGCAAATCTTCGAGGATATGCTTGCCATGAGTGGCAGATTCTAGCAGTGTTATAGCTATATCTTCGATTTCATCCAAGGGCAATTTCTTGGCATTTTTTGCCAAAACATCTGAAAATCCGATGATTTGGTGAAAGGGATTCTTCAAGTCATGGGCTATAATCGAAAAGAGTTTATTCTTTTGATCGTTGAGTACAGTCAGTTTTTCAGTTTGTGCGGTGAGTTCAGAGTTTAGCTGTATCAATTTTGCCTCATCTCTCTTTTTCGCACTGATATCACGCAAGATGATCAGTAAGCCTCGATTTTCTTCTTTTCCCAAGGCAGAAATGGTGATATCAAACCATTTGTCTGTTTGGGCAAGATACATGTCGAGATTGAGATCCTCATGTGATCCGGGTTGAGCGTTGAGGAAGGAGAATTCTGAAATCCGAGAAACAATCTGGATTCCAATATCTTTTTTGGTCACACCCAGCAACTTTATAGCAGAATTATTGATGTCACGGAGGCGTAGATCCATGTCCAATACTAGCATCGCACCGTGCATTTTATCGATCAATTTGTGTCTGGCTACAGGGATCAAATCGAACATCCGCAATCGAACAATTCCGTAGAAGACCAGCGAAACCGAGAGAAATATACTCAAGGGTATGACACGGAGTAAGGTGATCCCATATAGGTACACCAGAGATGCTAAAAGCGGTAGAATCGTGGCACTGAGTAGTATCCATATCGCTTTTTTGGAATTTGGACTACGTAAGATGCACTTGGTGTACAAAATCATCATCCCTGTCAAAACCAGCAGCAACTGATAACCGATGGTGATCCAATACCACACTCCGTAGTCTATCACGAGCATATTGCGAACTGCATCGAACCGAAATCCTTCCCAAACCGGGAATTGCATGCTATTTATAAACGCTATTGTCAGGGCAAATAGCGGGAATATGCTCAGCCAGACTATCCACTTGCGTACCACAGCAGCATCTAAGCGACTGAATTCCAGTACAAACCACAAGTACAAAACTCCAAAGCAGAGATTGCTGACAAAAATCATCTTTGCCCAGAATATACACACCCCGAGCGTAGATGCAGATATCTCCATCGCTGCAAAGAAGCACCATCCCACCAGTACTCCCAGCAATAGCGACAAAGGGCGTTTACCCAAAAAACTGGAAGTATGCCTGATATTCTCTAGCATCAGTACCGACAACACGGTGCTCAACATCATAATAATCGAATAAAAGCTTGAAATCATCATATCACTCCACAGAATTACCAGTCATGGCTCTGATGATTTGTCAAGATCTTTCTGCATACGCAAAAACTGCAAACGAGATACTTTGGTGTCGCCCCTCCAGGGCTTAGTTGGGTGGGGGTGGCTGTTCCTGTGGTTCCGCTGCGCTCCACCACAGGCTATAATAGTATCACCTTTCCGAGGTTCAGGGTGTTGACAAAGTCCTAACATTTTAACAGAACCGGATGATACGACTTGGTACAAACCAGATTCTGAATATATATATTCTCGAATCGTAGTCCGATGGAAAAGCCCCCTGTGGGCGATGTAGTATTAGCAAGGGTGCGTAGCGCAGCGCAGCCCCTCGTTTCCATATTAGATTCAGATAGAGCCCCTCGCGGGCGACACAAGTCCCAACATGTACACTGTGCAGGCCTGGAGTTCAAGAGGCTTATCGAGGTTATGCACGTACTAACAGACCATTAGCCTCTTGGACTTCAGCAATCCAGCCGTTCAGACATGGTAGTGAAACTTGTTTCAGTTAAGTTCAAAAAACTGTTCGTACCTCATGAAGTCCGAAGCACCGCAGAGCTTGGGAGTATAGTACATTCTATATTGGTGCTTTGAACTCCATATCGGGGACTCCACCTACTTCAATGCGGGGTGATTCCCTCGTGATCCCCTCGTGAAGCCCTTGTCGCCACGAGGGAATTGCCAGAGAAGTACCACTGTTTTACAGGGCATATCAGCAAGGGGGGATATCCAAACAATCAGCAGCATTGAGGATTGGGAGTGGCATCCAAGACAAACAAGTCGCTACACAAACACTAGATTGGTCTTTTTCATATATTTGGTTTCAAGGGCATTACAGATGTGTTTCATGAGGTTACGGCGGATTTCCAGGTCTTTGGGTAGTGCCGGATCCTGATGCGCATCGTTGATCTTGGTACCTACCACGCACTCGATGATGTCGCTATCAAGTAGCAGTTTCACGAGGCGGTTTACCGCATTGTCGGACAGCGTTTCGAGCGCGGGATCTTGCTCCAAAATGCGTAAGGCACGGCTGAGCGTGATGGTGCCTTCCGTGACCAGATCAAATCCCTCCATCATGGCAGTAGGCGGGATTTCACTATCGAGGCGGACTTCAGATAAGTTTACTTTGAGGGGGATGCCCAGTTCGCGAGACAAGATTGCAGCAGTAGTTCCGCCACAGAGGATCTTGGTGCCGGTAAAACCATTGGCAATACTCGCCAGTACGGCATCGTGTTCCTTTTTGTAGGGTGGTCCCGTCATGAGGAGAGTGCGGCGGGGGTTGCGCAGATAGAGCGCGGCACAGCTAATGTCGTCTGCGGCTTTACCACCATCATATTCTCTGGCTTTGAGGGCAGTGCGTTTGGAGATCTGTCCCGCAGAAAGCTGGGGAGAGTTGTGGAGCAGTTCACGCAGATATGCTTCCACTCCGCTTTCCTGCCATCCCAGTGGCAAATGGGGCAAGCCCATCCCGGCTTGGGTGACGCCATCGGAATAAAACACGATCCGATCTTCCGGCAGCATGGTAAATTCCGAATAGTAAAGATGGCTTTTACGCTCGGTTTTGAGGGGTATATCCTGTTTGACTACCGGGATAATCTTACCCTTGCGGATCAGGGCATAAGGAGGATTGTCGTGCTCGATGATTGACACTTCACCGCTTAGTTTGGCATCGATGATCGTAAATGTGCTATAGCCAATCTTGCGATAGGAGCAGACGGGCAGAGTATCCAGGATCACTTCGGCGGCTCTGCGAATGTCCATGCGGCTGGTAATGAAGCTGGCTGCCATGGTGGTCGTGAGAGTGGATAGCACGCTGGCCTTGATCCCGCTCCCCAATCCATCCGCCAGGACTACCACGATGCGGTCGTCAAACTTGCGGCTCAGGAAGCTGTCACCACAGGCAATCTGCTTGTTTTTATTGAGCTGATAGTAATCGACTTCCAGAAAATACTGATCCATCCTTACTCCTTGCCGGAAAAGGACTGGATGATGCTATTCAGCAGCACTTCGCTATCGGCGGCATTTTCACCCAGAAGAAAGGCTATTTGCTGCACGGTTGTGAGGTTTTTCTTCATTACTTCAGCGGCTTTTTGGATTATCTGCTCGCGCTGGATTACCGGTTCTGTGATATCCTGCAAAATGCCTCCCACTACCTGGTGGGGCTGGATCGAAAAGATCGTGATGCGTAGGATTTTGCCCATGTGATGAATGTCCCGGATCAGAACTTCGCTGCCATCCTTTAGGGCTGTGGCAAAGAGTTCGTGAAACGAGATCAGCCGTTCCAGGTACGCACCTTCCAGATCCGGATCAGCTTCGGAAACGATCGAGGCATCGCCGCCGATGATCTCGATGAAGCGGGCATTTGATTCGATGATTTTGAGGTTTTCATCCACGATCACCACTCCGGAGGGCATTGCCTTGATCAAAGCTGCTGCCTTGTTTTGAGTCAGCTTTCTCAAGTAGGATACGCACATGGCGGGTTCGGCTTTTTCTTCCAGAAGTGCAGCGGCAAAATCCCGGCAAGTATCGTATCCACAGCCACCGCAATTGAGCTCGTCTTCACGTCTTTTCTTGCTGATGCGCAGTAATGCGGCACCGATTTCGGCATTGCTGTGAGCTTTCTTGATGATGGTTCGGGCAGCATAGTCACTGCCGATGGAAAGTGTGACAGCATCGTGAATGCTGCTGGCTGGAGGAGTATCGGTTAGCACTTTGTAACGTTTCTTGGCAGTGGCACCGGGGGAACTGACTGCCGGACCATTGATACATCCGCCCGGACAGGCGAGGGCTTCGATAAAGATCGGTTTGGAATAAGGAGTTTTGTCGATATCCCTAAATGCTTCCATGATCTCGTCGATCCCGCTGAAAAACATGTAGTGGATATCCGTGGCAGGTTGGCAGGCTTTGATGCCATCGCACATGCCGCCATCGATGGGATAGAGCCCTCCCTCTTCCGCAGATGTGGGAACAAAGGTTTCCCTGGAGTTGATGTTGCTCCAGTCCACTCCCTCAATGGTAAACCAGCGTCGGAGATCGGCAAAGGTCAAAGCCACGTCAAAGTCGTCTCCGGTTTCGGTCTTTTTGGCGATGCAAGGACCAAAGAAGACGATGCCAATATCCTCGCCATACTCTTTCTTGAGCATGGTGGCATGCGCTCGCAAGGGGGACATCAGGGGAGTGATAAATCCCGTGAGATGCGGATAATATTGCTCGATCAAATGCACCACCGAGGGGCAGGCAGAGGAGATCATGACCTTATTGGCATTCCGGCTCAGCAATTGGGCACAAGCAGCCGATACCACTTGCGCCCCCAAGGCTGTTTCCGACACACCGGCAAAACCCAGTTGCTTCAGTGCAGCAATCAGCTTTCCGGAGATAAGCCCGCCAAATTCTGTGACATAGGAGGGGGCTATTGAAGCATAAACCCGGGGCTTATTCTGCAATAGCTCTTTTGCCAAATAGAGGTCATCTCTGGTCTTTTTGGCACCCACCGGACACACTTCCGTGCAATGTCCACACAGGATGCAAGCTTCCGGGATTACTTCCGCACTGCCACTCACCACGCGGATGGCCTTGACCGGACAAGCACGTACACACTTGTAGCAGTCTTGGCATTCGGTCTTTTCGGTGTAAATCGGTTTGAGTCTATTCATATGGCTATCAGTTCTTTATCCAATATTTCATTGAGTTTTTCGGGATCCACACCATGATACATGGTTCCGTCGATCACGAGGTTCGGTCCCTTGCTGCATTCACCAATGCAAAGCGATCCATCGATATGCACACTGTCGGTGAGTCCGTGAGATTTGAGATAATCCTCGATAATACGCAAGTTTTCTCTATTCTCCCTGGCAAAGCAGGAACTACCCATGCAGATCAGAATGCGTTTCATCTATTTCTCCCGCAGGGAAGCCTCGGATTGGATTCTGGATTTCACGTCTTCAAGCCGGGCACGGTGGATTATTTCGCCATTGATCACGATGGTCGGCCCTAAGTCGCACAGTTCGGTGCAGAAAGTGGCAGCAATGTCAAAGCGGTTGTGCCAAGCATTGTCTTCCACAGTTTTGAGAGTAGCAGCCAGGATCTCCTGGGCTCCGCGCAGGAAACAACTGGTCCCGATGCAGACGCGGATCTTGCAACGCTCTTCTTTGGAAGGAGCAGAAAAGGATGTTTCCTCGTCCTCGATGCGTTTGCGGCTGCGGTATTGGGTGTGCAGCATTTCATGTGCCTTGTGGCTGTTTGGTTCATGTAAGAGAGTCTGATAGATCTCGTCGATAAAGGGATTGTCCTGTGCCCGATGCAGAGGCATGATCTTGTCTGCATTATAAATGGCTTGGTTACGCTGTTGACGAGTGTTGGACTCGCAAGCGATGGGTTGACCAGCTCCGCCGATACAGCCCCCGGGGCATGCCATTACTTCGATCACATCGTAATTGGCAGTTCCGTTTACTACTTGGTCTGCCAGTATTGCGGCGTTCTTCAGACCATGCACGACTGCCATGCGAAGTGTTCCTACCGCGGTCTCGACTTCCGCTTCCCGGATGCCGGAAGTGCCACGCACTTCTTGCAATACGATGCTTTCCGGCATGGGGATTTGCAGTTTATCAGCAGCGTAACGTAGCACGGCTTCACTGACTCCGCCACTGTTACCAAAGATTACACCGGCTCCCGATGCAAAGCCCATCGGTAAGTCCATTGATTCCGGTTCCAGAGAGTTGAAATCTATCCCGGCTTCCTTGATCATCTTGCCGAGTTCCTGAGTAGTGAGCACGAAATCGACATCCGCTATACCATCGGTAGTAAATTCTTTGCGGTTTGCTTCGTATTTCTTGGCAGTACATGGCATGATTGCGACTACACAGAGATCTTCCTTTGTCACGCCCAGAGTTTGTGGCAGTCTGGCTTTGGCCAATGCGCCAAACATCTGCTGTGGTGATCGGCAAGAGGAGAGATTGTTCAACAGTCCGGGGTAGGACTGTTCGGCAAACTTGACCCAGGCAGGGCAGCAAGATGTGAAGATTGGCAGGTTTTCACCCTTGGTTTTGCGACTCAGGAGTTCATTTGCCTCTTCGATGACCGTGAGATCGGCTGCATAGGAGGTATCAAAGACTTTATTAAATCCGATCATGCGGAGTGCCGCCACCATTTTGCCGGTGGTAATTTCGCCGGAAGGCAGGTTAAACATCTCACCCAGTGCCACACGCACAGCCGGAGCTACTTGAGCGACCACGGTTTTGGTTTTATTGTGTACTTGCTGCCATACTTGCTCGCTCTGGGATTTCACGACGATGGCTCCGGTGGGGCATACTGCTGCGCATTGACCGCAATTGACGCAATCCACATGAGCAAGGCTCTTGCCATACGCAGGAGTCACAATCACGCCTTCACCACGATGCGCAAAGTCGATGGCACCAATGCCCTGGACTTCGGAGCAGAAACGGACGCAGTCACCGCACAACACACATTTATTGGGATCACGGACTAGGCAATCGGACATCATGTCCATGGCTTTGGGCTGTCTGGTCTTGCGATAGCGGATTTTGTCTATTCCGAGCTTGGTGGAAAGATCCCGCAGTTTGCAATCGTTGGAACGGGAGCAGGTAGGGCAGGCTTGATCATGATTGGCAAGCAGCATCTCGACTATGGTCTTCCGCATCTTGATGATTTGCTCGGTATGGGTATAGACTTTCATGCCTTCAAAAGGAATTGTGGAGCAGGATGTGACCAGTCCTCTGCCTTCGATTTCGACCAGGCACAGACGGCATGCACCGTAAACACTGAGCTCCGAGTGATAACAAAAGGTAGGTATTTCGATATGTGCCTTACGTGCCAGAGACAGGACATTGGTTTCCCCATCCCATACTATGGGGCGATCGTTGATGTATATGATTTTATCGCTTTTCATGGTATTCTCCTAAAATATAGCCTTAAATTTGCAGACTTCGATGCAGGCACCGCATTTGATGCACTTGGTAGGATCTATAGTATGATGATGCTTCACGTCACCGGTGATGGCTCCGACGGGACAGCTACGTTTACAGAGGGTACAACCCTTGCAAAGATCCGGATTGATCGTGATAGCAGTCAGTTCCTTACAGCTACGGGTGGGGCAATACTTGGATTTGACGTGGGCTTCATACTCGTCACGGAAATAGCGCAGAGTGGAAAGCACCGGGCTGGGTGCAGATTTGCCCAGTCCACACAGGGAGGTAAGCTTTACCACATGTCCGGTTTCTTCCAGCAGATTCAGGGTCTCTTCGGTAGCTTCACCGATGGTGATATCTTCCAGCATTTCCAGCATCTGTCTGGTTCCTTCGCGGCAGGGTACACATTTCCCGCAGGATTCATGCTGCGTAAAGGTCATGAAATACTTGGCAATCTTGACCATGCAAGTACTGTCATTCATCACGACCAGACCACCGGAACCAACCATGGCACCGATCGAGGTAAGAGAATCAAAGTCCAGAGGAATATCGAGATGTTCGCGAGTCAAACATCCACCGGATGGACCACCGATTTGGACAGCCTTGAATGCATCATTATTGATCTTGCCGTTCTTATCGATCACACCACCACCAATATCAAAGACGATCTTGCGAATAGTGGTGCCAAACGGCACTTCGATCAGTCCGGTATTGGCAACGTGCCCCGTGAGGGCGAAAGTCTTGGTGCCCGGAGATTTCTCTGTTCCTACGGCACGAAAAGCCTCTACACCCTTACGGAGTACTATGGGGACCATGGCAAGAGTTTCTACATTATTGATCACTGTCGGTTTTCCAAACAGACCGGATTCCGCAGGGAATGGTGGCTTTGGATTGGGCATCCCGCGTTTACCTTCGATTGAGGCCAGCAGGGCTGTTTCCTCACCACAGACAAAAGCTCCGGCACCTTCCATGACTTGGATGTGGAAGGAGGAACCGCTACCGAACACGTTATCGCCCAAGATGCCATATTCAGTGGCGGTCTTGATTGCGGTACGGATTCTGGCACAGGCCAGAGGATATTCCATGCGCACATAGACATAGCCTTCATTGGCACCGATTGCACGGGCGGCAATCAGCATTCCTTCCACTACAGAATGGGGGTTCCCTTCCAGGATACTACGATCCATAAAGGCACCGGGATCGCCCTCATCACCATTACAGACCACATATTTCTTCTCGTTAATTTGCTTGCGGGTCAAGTCCCATTTCAAGCCGGTGGAAAAGCCTCCACCACCCCGACCACGTAAGCCGGAAGCCATAAACAATTGGCAGAGCTCCGTATCATTCATCTTTGTAAAAGCATCACGAGCTGCAAAATAGCCACCCTGAGCGATGTACTCGTGAATATTCTCGGGATCGATCAAGCCGCATTCTTTGAGGGCGGTTCGAGATTGCTGGGCATAAAAGGGGATATCGTGAGTACCGTGATAGATGGTGCCATCTGTGGGATCGTGGTACAGCAAACGCTCAACCACTTCATCCTCGAGGATGGATTGGAGTACAATCTCTTCCGCATCTGTGGGTTTGACGTGGGTATAGAGGATTCCGGCAGGTTCGATGGTCACGAGTGGACCCACCTGGCAAAAGCCCTGGCAACCGCTACCGGAGATATAGACATCGTGATCCGCGTGATCTTCGTGATGCAGTTCGACGATGACATCCAGACCTTTCATGGCGATCGTGTTTTTAAGCTGATCAAATACTTTGAGGGCACCATTGGCGATGCATCCGGTTCCGGCGCAGACAACGATGCGCTTGGCACAATGATTACGGGCGATACTGTAGTTTTCGCGAATTTGATCCAGATTATGCATGTTGCTGCTCCTTTTGAACTATCTCGTCTAAGAGTTGTAAGGCAACTTCCGGGGTCACTTGCCCGTGAATAGCTTCATCAACGACCAGTACGGGTGCCAAACCGCAAGCTCCCAGGCAAGAGACGGTTTCAAAAGTAAAGAGCATATCATCTGTCGTAATCTTTTTGGCACTGAGTCCCAGTTTGTCCCGCAGTGCATCGATAACGGCACTGGATCCTCGCACGTGGCAGGCTGTACCATCACACATTTTGAGGATATGCTTGCCCTTGGGCTCCAGTGAAAAGTGGCTGTAGAACGTTGCCACACCATACAATCTGGCAGGAGAGACGTTCAGGGAAGTTGCTACAAAAGTGAGTACTTCCTGAGGGAGGTAGCGATACTCTTCTTGCACTGACTGCAAGATCGGGATAATCTTGGATGCATTGCGATCGTAGCGATCCAGTATTTCAATGACTTTGTTAAAGCTGCGTGCTGCATTGTTTGCGGAATCCATGATAACTCCTATTCTCTATTTTTATTTAGTTTTTTTACGCACCTGTCCCTATGAGGGGATTGTGAAAATACAGATAACTAATTGTTATACTGATAATTGACTATTCTATAACGCCTCTGGAGAGTCTTGCAGTTTGGAAAGAGGTTTGTGCATTTTTTCTGCCAAACGCCGGGACAATACTGCCAGTGAAGTCGACATATCGACATTTTCTACAATGATATCCGCGTCAGTTTGTAACCTTGTGGCGGTAAAATTCCAGATTGCCACGATGCCGTTTGCGATCATAAGGTCTGCCACTGCTTGGGCGTAATCTGCCGGTACCGTCAGAATTCCGATATGGATGTGGAGGCGGGATGCTAAGTTCTCAAATTTATCCATACTATAGACAGGAATACCGTGGATGGTAGTATCGATCAGAGCCGGATTGGTATCAAAAGCAGCGACCACTTTCAGTCCCTTGTTTTGCAACTCTTGATAACCCAGGAGTGCAGAGCCCAGATGCCCGACCCCTGCCAGAAAGCATGATGAAGTATCATTCCAATTGAGACACTGCTCGATCGCCGTAATCAGTTCATCTATCTTGTGACCGACCTTGGGAACACCGACCACACCTGTATAAGCCAGGTCTTTACGCACTTGTGTCATGTGAATATCTGTAAACACAGCGATCTTGGTAGCTGATACTACCTTGAGTCCAGCCTTTTTGAACTGATACAATACATCCAGGTATTGTGGCAGTCTCTTTAGCGTCAAAATCGGTATTGCATCCATCTTTAGCTCCTCTTGTCTTAGTGTATTCGATAAATATGTATCGATATAAATAGAATGACTTATCCTGTCAACACCTTTCTTGCCAAAATTGGGATTTTGTTATTGTCCCGCTGCTCGACCTGCGTATATTTTAATTGTACACAGAGAGTTACATGTAAGAAGATAAACATTGAACTCAATTAAAAGAACAGCGAGGATATAATGCTACTGACAATAACGACCGAAAAGAGTGTTGCAGACACTGCGAAAGCTCTGCAAGCAGCCGTAGTGAACCACAAATTTGGTGTCATGCAGGTACATAATTTACAGGAGACGATGCAGGAAAAGGGAGTATCTTTTGAGCGGGAATGCCTGATCTATGAAGTGTGTAACCCCCACTCCGCAAAGAAAGTACTGATGGCAAATATGGAGATATCCACAGCACTACCGTGCCGGATATCAATCTATGAGGAGAATGGTAAAACATTTCTGGCAACGCTCAAACCCAGCATGATGCTGTCCATGTTTGATGTCCCGGAGCTCTCCGCCACGGCTGCAGATGTGGAAGTCACAATGCTAAAGATCATGGAAGAAGCAGCCAGATAGCAAAAAAGGCGCCGTAGCGCCTTTGTTAAAGTAGTTTAATATCTGGTTGTAGGGCGAAGCCCTTTTTTATACTCTACTCAGTTTACGGTAGGTAATGCGCTTGGGAATCAAGGCTTTTTCACCCATCCGTTGATATTTGTTGTCTTCATAATCACTGAAATTGCCTTCGAACCATTTGACTTTGCTATCGCCTTCAAAGGCTAGGATATGAGTACAGAGGCGATCCAAGAAATAGCGATCATGACTGATCACCACGGCGCATCCTGCAAAGGACAAGATCGCTTCTTCTAGGGCATGGATGGTATAGACATCGAGGTCGTTCGTTGGTTCGTCCAACAGCAATACATTTCCGCCTACCTGGAGTGTGAGAGCCAGATACGCTCTGCTTTTTTCACCACCGCTCAGGATATTGACGGGTTTGATGTGTTCTTTGGAAGAGAAGTTAAATTTGCTGAGGTATTCCCGCACATTGATTTCACGATCTCCAATCTTCATGATGTCTCGACCTTCGCCAATGAGATCGATCAGGGTGCGGCTTTCATCCATCATGCGCGATTGATCCACGTAGGAGAGCTGAACGCTGTCACCGATGACAAAGCTGCCGCTATCAGGAGCCAGCTTGCCGGTGATCATGTTAAAGAGAGTAGTCTTACCTGCACCATTGGCACCGATCACACCGATGATACCACCTGCAGGCAGGTTAAACTCGAGATCTTCATATAATAGTTTTTCACCAAAAGCTTTAGACACACCCGTGGCTTTGATCACATTATTGCCCAGTTTGGGCCCTTTGGGGATAAATAGCTGATCGGTGGTATTTTCTTGTTTCAATTCCAGAGATGCCATCTTTTCATAGTTTTCGATTCTGGCCTTGCTTTTGGCTTGGCGCGCTTTGGGACTGCTCCGAATCCATTCCAGTTCCTCTGCCAAAGCCTTTTGACGTTTGCTTTCGCCTTTGGCTTCATTGGCAAGCCGGTTTTGTTTTTGTTCCAGCCAACTGGAGTAATTTCCTTTGTAAGGGATTCCTTCGCCGCGATCCAGTTCCAAGATCCATCCTGCCACATTATCCAGGAAATAGCGATCATGCGTAATGGCGATCACAGTTCCTTTGTATTGATGCAAATGATGTTCTAACCACAGGATAGATTCCGCATCCAAATGGTTTGTAGGCTCGTCCAAGAGCAAAATATCCGGCTCTTGCAAGAGCAGACGAGTCAAGGCCACGCGACGCTTTTCACCACCGGAAATCAAACTCACATTCATATCCGAGGGAGGGCAGCGCATGGCATCCATGGCAAGATCCAGCCTGCTATCGAGGTCCCAGGCATTGCATGCTTCCAGACCGTCTTGCACTTTGCCTTGTTCTTCCAAGAGTTGGTTCATTTCATCATCGCTCATGGGTTCCATGAACTGGTTGTTTATTTCTTCGTATCTTTTTAGTAAGCGTACGGGTTCAGCCACGGCTTCCTGAATGATATCAAGGACCGTCTTGGTGGGGTCGAGCTGGGGATCCTGTTCCAGGTATCCGATCGTATAGCCTTTGGACATTGCCACTTCACCCAAATAATCTGTATCGAGTCCTGCCATGATCTTGAGCAGAGTACTTTTCCCGGAGCCGTTGAGACCCACCACCCCGATCTTGGCACCATAATAGTATCCCAAGTAGATGTCTTTCAGGATTTGGCGTTTGCCATCGACTACTTTGCCGATCCCGGACATTGAATATATAACTTTGTTTTCTTCCATTTCTTCCTCATGAGAGAGCGGATATTCGTGGTTTATTGCACTTATCATGCGCTCTCAGTTTTCGTTTGTAAGAAGGATTGTAAATTTCGAGGGGGCAAAGTGTCAAGAATTGTTTCCCCGGAAGCATGCCTCAGAAGTGCCGCCTGCATTAATCTCTGATATTGGTGAGGTGCTTGCCTCGCGATTCCCGGGTCGCGACGAGGGCTTCACGAGGGGATCACGAGGGAATCACCTCAGATTGGAGTAGGGGCGAAAGGTGGTTCGCCCGTTTTTGTTTATCGACGCACGAAGGTGTCGAAATCATAAAAAAAGCCCCCACCGAAGTGAGGGCTTAGTTTCAGCACGAATGTGCCAAGGTAGAGGATTATTTCATCAGCATCATTTTGCGAGTTGCAGAGTATTTACCACTTACCATACGGTAGAAGTAAACGCCGCTACTTACAGAGCTGCCACTATTGTCCTTGCCATCCCAAGTAACACTGAAGTAACCTGGAGTAGCATGGTTTTTGGTGAAGCTACGGATGATCTGACCTTTTACGTTGAATACATCGATTGTGACATTTCCTGCTTCCTTCAAGCTATAACGCAGATTGGTTTGAGGATTGAAGGGGTTCGGATATGCACTCATCAATACAGTAGATACAGGGATCTGAGGAACGCCGGGGTTATCACCACTGGCGTTAACTGATACCATCAACGGACCAGCATACTGAGTAGAACCATCTAAAGCGACACTTTCTAACCAATAATAGTAGTTCGTATTGTTATCTACTTCATTATCTTTGAAGCTATAGCTGATCTGAGTACCAAGCTCGGTGCCATCTGCGATCAATTCGGAATTGACTCTCAGGGCAGTTTCCAGGTCGCGAATTTCGCTACGCAGGACATTGTAACCGGAGTGGTTGGTTTCGGATTCGGCAAGCCATGCGATCTGTACATACATTTCAGCATTGAATATTGCTGTGAATGAGGACAGTTCGACAGGAAGTGTCTGGCCATCTTCTTGAGGGAAGACGACTTCGACATCACCATCAGCTTTTCCAGCAGGTACGCTGAATACTGCTGTGGTAGTAGTCCATGAACCAGGATTGTTCCGAACTATCCAACCAGCGCCACCGATGATACGGAAGGCAAGCTGAACAGGAACAAAACCAAGGTTATGAGTAAATGTAATGGTTGCTCCGGCAAAGCTGGTACCACCAAATGTGAAATTCAATCCGGCATTTGGTTGACTAACATTACCTGAAGCATAGCCAACAGTCACAGTAACAGGAGCAGTAGGATTAGCAAGACCTGAAATCGCCACTGAGCTAGAAAGCGGAGCGGAGGTAACAGTGTTTGTAATCGCGGGAAGGGTAACTGTTACAGAACCTGCAGCAGCAGTTCCAGTGGCTATATCTGTATTTGTATAGGTTAGAATTCTGAAGTTATCGACGTAGAGCGTGAACATATCCATCGCGCTATAACCATGGAATCCTACGAAGTATGAACCTGATGTCTCGGGAGTAAATGTGGCTGTTCCCAGGGCATAAGTAAGATTGATTATACCAGGGTGGTCAGCTATCACAGTAGTCATTGCGAGCGCTGTAGGAGCTGTTCCCACGGCAACTTTCAGGTTTTCGGGGTAGGATGAGGATGATACTTTGTAATTGTATTTGATCTGGTAGGTAGTTCCACCCACGAGGTTAATCGGAGGTGTGATAAACCAGTCGTCCATTGCAAGAGCGGAATTGTATGTAATCGACATTGCATAGTTCGGTGAACCATCGATAGCACGGTTCCAAAGCTTGGAATCGTTATTGACGTTGAGAATCGTCCAGCCGTTGATATTGCTCTGGAAGTCGTTCAGATATGGTATAGAAGTGATGGTAGGATCTGCACCAACGGTGAAGTTCCATTCGTCACCTTGAACCTGTTGAGCACCATTAACGGTGTAAACAGTCCAATAATACTTTGTGCCGTATGCCCAGTTACCAGTTTTGGTATAAGCACTTGTAGCACAATCTACCATATTTGCTACTTCAGATCCACCAACAGTGGTTCCGACTTTGATTTTGTAACCGGTAGCACCAGCTACATCAGCCCAATCCAAGATTAATGATGTTGCGGCATAATCAACAGCGTTGTTTGCAGGCGCAGGAGTAATGGCTTTACCATTTGTGGTGGTAAAGGTCCATGTAGCACTGGTTGCGTCGCCATTGTCGTTGACTGCCATCACATTCCATGAGTAGGTGGTGGCAAAACCGAAGTTTTCGGCAGGATCATATACATTGGATTCCTGGCTGGAAACCATGTCAAAATCAACACCGTTTGTACTCAGGTAAACCTTGTAACCTGTAGGAGATCCGCTGGATGCTCCCCAAGCCAGGTTTGCATTGATTGCTACGTTGGTAGCAGCGTTTGCAGGTGATGGGCTCACAGGAGCAGAAGGCGGAGCGCCAGCTGAAGCTACAGCCACATTATCGATAAAGAGATCGTTATCGGCATTTGATGTTAAAGACTCACCATAAAATGCGATTTTGACCATACCTGTATATGCTGAAAGGTCGATAGTCACATGCTGCCCAGCTGTAGCGATATTGTTATACACATTGGCTGAACCAGCATTGTCCCACTTCATCAAGGTATTGGCACTGGTCCAAGTACTGCCACCATCGGTAGAAATAATGACTGCAAATATGTCATCAACACCGGTTGTAGCGGCTGCAGTTGTAAGGCCGTACGCCGTTAAGGCAAGGTCAAATTCCAGATTGAATCCGCTGATTTTGCCACTACCGAGATCAATCGGAGGTGTGACTAACCAATATTTGCAAGAAGTACCATAAATGTTTACTCTTGCTGCACCGGTAGTTCCATTGTTGGCATAGCCATCAGCACCCCAACCGGATGTGGTAGTTGTGAGGACGGAAGGAGCAGCTAAGTTGCCGCTGAATCTGGTCCAATTGGTTGGAGGGAAGGAAGCGAAGTCCTGTAAGAAAGGAGGTGTAAGAGTAGGATTTGCACCGGTGGTGAAATTCCATTCTGTACCCACAACTTCTTGGGCTCCGTTCAATACAGTCACTGTCCAGAAGATCTGAGCAGAGTATGGCCAGTTTGATGTATGAGTGTACTGGCTGATAGCAACGGTTTCGTTGTTTACCAGATCTGAAGCTCCGGTAGTGGTTCCGGCTTTTACTTTGTAGCCGGTAGCACCTGTTACATCTGCCCAGTTCAAAATACGTACAGATGGATCTTGAGCTACAGCATTATTTAATGGTGATGTAATTACTGGTGCGCCAGCAACAGTCGTGAATTTCCATTCTGTACCGACTATATCCTGGTCACCATTCAGAACGGTCACTGTCCAGAAATATGAACGGTTAAAGTTCCAGTTTACAGGATTTGTCCATTCACTGGTTGCACAGGCGATGCCATTGGCAATGTCTGTTAAACCAGATTCTGTACCAACAGAGATTTTATATCCTGTAGCACCTGCAACATCTGCCCAGTTAAGCAAGGCATTAATTGCGGTAGTGGTAGAATTATTGGAAGGAGTAGTGATTACAGGAGTTCCTGGTGCAGTAGTGAAACTAATCACTGCTGAGTCACTGCTTCCTGCATCATTCATAGCACTGACATACCAATAGTATGTTTTACCAAACAGTAAGTTATCGATGGGATCATAAGTGGTTTCAGGCTGACTGGCAACCATTTCCAGGGATTCAGGATCTGTTCCCATAAATACTTTGTAATTGTTTGGTACGCCACCGCCATTTGCCCAGGAAAGATTTGCATTGATTGCAACATTCGTGGCTGCGTTAGCAGGGCTGAAGCTGATTGGTGCACTGGGAGGAGCTTCTGCACTTTCTGCAAAGATCTCGACATTATCAAGATTCATGTTATTGCCATAACCGGATACGGCTTTGATAATAACGAACTGAGTAATTTCACTGCCAATGCCTATGTCGAAAGCATATTGATACCATCCGTCTGCACCTGTCTCGACAGGTAACAAAGTCTTGGAGCGGTTTACAGTACCGAGTAACACAGGGCTGCCGTTTAGATTCGGAGTAGTATTGGAGTAAACTTCTACTCTGTCGGCATTTGTCGCGTAATTAGAACTATCACGCCACATAGCTAAACGTACGCGGTAGTTACTATTCGTATCTGTGCAACTAAGGGGAGGAGTGGCAAGCCATGCATTATAGCCAGTACTCAAACTGAATGCATTGTAAAAGAGCATTGCTGATCCGTCGAAGGCTGTTGCTACTGCAGGGTTTGTAGTGGCAGCAGTTACACGTTGCAAGCCTGTGGCACCGGTCACGACAGTATGTGTCCAGCCTGCAGGAGGATAGGTTGCACCTTCAAAGCTCTGCACATGTGGGAATTCGGTGATTGTAGGATCTGCCATTGTGGTAAATGACCACACAGGGCAACCTGTGGCAGGACCGTTTGCATTACGCGGCACTATCTGCCAGTAATATGGAGTAGAGTAACTAAGTCCTACTGGAGAATAAGTAGTAGTAGCTTGGTTACCAATACTTGCAGGGGAGGGATTGGTGCCAAAATATACATCATATGATGTAGCTCCACCGCCACCATCAACCCAACTCAAAGTAGGATTAGCACTAATATCAGTTGCTAATGTAGCTGGATTTGGTGTAGTTGCGGGGTTTGGAGCTGTCGCACTGGGGAATACTATCTGTAACTGATTAACAGTTGCAAGTCTGCTTGTGGATGTTGGTGGCGCACTTGGACTCGGATTCGTACTATCACTATAATAGTAAATCGCAGCGTTCGTACCACTGGTTGTAGTACGCCAACTAGTGCTGCTGGAACTATAACCAGGTGTATTCTCGTCGATAGCAATCACGAGATTATCAGTATTGTTATAGCTAAACGGGGTTGCGAGAGTGATTTCCATCCAACCAACAGCGGAGGGATATGTGACAGTACCATTGAAAACCTCTGTCATAGAGGCTAATGGAACCCAGTCAGTTGTTGTTGAAAACGCAGTTTTGGTCGTATGACCCATATAAATAACCCATGCTTGGCTGTTTGCCGGAACACCTGTAGTGTTTTTATAAAAGCGAATCTTCTGGATAGAACCGGCGGTTCCAATCTGGGCTTGTGTGTAGATCTGCTGGGAATAACTGTAACCATAATAAGTAGCGAGTGGGATACTTGTACTTGTGGTTGTTCCCGTACCTATTGTTACATCTGCCCAAGCAGTAGTGAACATAGCCATCATCATGATGGCGATTAGCATTATGATAACATTACGTTTCATAACAACTCCTAATTGTTTGATTTTTGTTTGTAAAAAGACATATCTTGGACATCTGCCCAAGCATTAATGGACGTTAGAAAAACTGTTTTCACTCTTTCGAGTGGGTTGAATATCGAAAACAATACGCTTTGTAACAAGTTAACTCCTTGGAAAATAAAAGTTTAATATACACACTCTGTAACTGGTAGCTAGAACGCTACTCGTGTGCAACTATGATGGTAACGGAATAGTAGTCAAGAAGATTGTGTAAAGTGATCTAATGCAGTGTGGAAATATATCAATAGGAACTGCGAATCCAATCGATAAATACTTGGATTCCTGCTTCAAATGAGGTTTGAGGATTGTAGTTTAAGAGGCTTTTGGCTTTGGTGATATCGGCAAAGGTGTTTTCTACATCACCGCTTTGCATGGGAAGTAGATTGATCCGGGCAGGCTTGCCCAGTGCATTCTCGATAGTTTTTATCATCTTCTCCAGTGTGATGCTACCTGCTTCACCCAGGTTTATGATCTCGTAGCAATGATGATGTTCGACGTAAGAGATGGCTTGGCTGACGCCTTGGATGATGTCGTCGATATAGGTATAATCACGGGCTGTAGAGCCGTCTCCAAACATCGGGATAGGCTGGTCATTGATGATCATCCGTGCAAACTTGTGGATTGCCAGATCCGGTCTTTGCCGCGGGCCATACACCGTAAAGAAACGCAGGCAGATGATGGACATCTTGTACAAGTGATGCCAGTTGTGACAGAGCAGTTCCGCTGCTTTCTTGGACATGGCATAGGGCGAGATGGGATGATCCACGCAATCGTCTTCCGCGAAGGGGAGTTTGGTGTTGTTCCCATAGATCGACGACGAGGAAGCAAAGACAAAGCGTTTGATGCCATGAGCGGTACAGGCTTGCAAGAGCTGGAGAGTGCCGGCAATATTGACGTCCAGATAGAGTGCCGGATTCTCGATCGAGGGTCGAACCCCTGCCATCGCAGCCATATGTACCACCAGATCAAAGCTATATTGCGCAAAGACTTCGTGCAGTTTCTCCGCATCACGGATATCTGCATTGATGAGCTGAAAGTTCTTGTTCTTCATTGCCGCTTCGATATTACGGTGCTTGATTGCCGGATCGTAAAAGTCGCAGAAATTGTCCAGGCAATAGACCAGGATACCTTGATTGAGTAAATAGTCACAAAGGTGGGAGCCGATAAAACCAGCTCCCCCAGTGACTAAAATTCGTTGGGATTTAAGCATTTTCTCGGGTAATCCGGCCACCAATGGCATTCAGCTTTTCTTCGATGCGGTCATATCCGCGATCGATGTGATAGATACGAGACACCGTAGTTTTGTCCGCTGCCACCATTCCCGCCAAGACAAGAGCGGCACTGGCACGCAGATCCGTCGCCATGACTTCTGCACCGCTGAGTTCTTCCACACCCTTGATGGTGGCGATACCACGATCCAGACGGATGTCTGCCTGTAGCCTATTCAGTTCTGCCACATGCATATAGCGGTCCGGGAAGACAGTATCTTCGATAAAGCATACGCCCTTACACAATGTCATCAGGACCATAAACTGCGCCTGTAAATCGGTAGGGAATCCGGGATAGGGCAGGGTGATCACGTTGACCGGTTTAATCTCTTTGGGAGGGTAGAGGGTAATACTATTGGTTTCTATGTCAAAATTGCATCCCGCATCCCGCAGTTTCTCGATCACGACGCGTAAATGCTCCGGTTCACAGTTTTTCACGGTAATGGGATTTTGGCTGAGGGCACCTGCAATGAGGAAAGTTCCTGCTTCGATCCGATCCGGAATCATCTGCATTTCTACGGGGAAGAGGTTTTCCACTCCCTCGATCACGAGCGATGTGCTGCCCATACCGCTGATCTTGGCACCCATCTTGTTCAAAAACATGATAGTGCTATCGACTTCCGGTTCCATTGCTGCATTGTGCAGACGGGTCGTGCCTTCCGCATAGACTGCCGCCATCAAAGTATTGATCGTAGCGCCTACACTGGACTTTTCAAAATGGATATCAGCCCCGATCAGCTTCTCGGCTTTGGCATGGATATAGCCATGCTCGATATTGATCTCGGCACCCAGGGCTTCCAGAGCCTTCAGATGGAGGTCCACCGGTCGTGTTCCGATCGCACAGCCACCGGGAAAAGATACTTTTGCCTCTTTGATCCGTGCCAAGAGTGGTCCCAAGACATAGATGGAAGCACGCATCTTGCTCACCAATTCGTAGGGAGCTTCACAGAAACAGACGTCACTGCCATCGATACTCATCGTCGTGCCGACGTGCTCTACTCTGGCACCAATGATGCGCAGGAGGTGAGACATCGTCTTCAGATCTATCAAGTTTGGAACGTTCCGCAGTACGGACTTTCCGGGTGATAACAGGCATGCTGCCATAATCGGCAAGATGGCGTTTTTGGCTCCACTGACTTCAATGGAACCGCTCATATCTCGGTTACTTTCAATAATGAATCTATCCATTTATTATCCTCGTTTGGGACTATCAATTTTGTGTGAAACACGGGCTTGTAAGCTGCATTTATGTATTGAAAGCAGTGTCACAAGACCATGAAACATCATGATTTTGACTTCCTGTGGTTTGTCAATCAGATTTTCAAATATAGTTACGAATCATCTGCTGTAGCGTCTCTTTGTGCAAATATGGCTTCCATCCTGCCGTGATGGTATAACAGGCATTCCAGCATCCGGGACAGGATTTGAATTCGGAGAGGCGCTCTTGCCATTGACTTCCGGCAAAGATCTCATCTATCTCAGTTGTCAGGATATTCCCAGCTGAACCACTGAGACACATTTGCAACTCGCCATCCTGCTGAATGAAGAATTTACTGCCCAAAGACGGATTGTCCAAATAGGGACAACGTTTGGGCTGTTCACCCCGGAAATATGCCTCGAAGCCATCATAAAGCCACATCGGAGTGCGCAGGTTCGGTGCTTTGCGCAGCATGTCTATCGCATGTTTCACCACTGCATAGTCCAGCAGCTTCAGTTCGTCACACTCATTGTGACTGGAGGAACTCCAACGGTAAAAATCTACATTGAGCCACCACCCCAGTTCCAGAGAGCGTTGTAGAATCTGGGGCAGCTGATGGATGTTTTTGGCATTGAGGATCACGGTCATCGTAGGCTTGATCTGCCGTCCATGTTTCCTATTGGCTATCGAGATCATCTGCATTCCGCGTTCTACAATCTCGGAGACTTGAGAGCCCCCGCGCAGATAATCTGCCACCACCCCGATCCCGTCATAAGAGGTATTGACGCTCATTTGATAGCGGAACAATAGCTCTGTCACCTCTTCCTGTAGCTCTGCGGAATAGTACAAATTGGTAAGCAGGTGCGTATGCCGAAAACCATAGTCATCAATCAGTTTTACCACATCCCGAAACTGGGAGTGTATTACCGGTTCTCCACCTGAGAGGATGATTCGACGTGTCCCATAGCTGCGGAGTTTGTGTAATACCCGTTCAAAACTCTCGAGGTTCATATCACCCAAAACATCTTGTCCCGGAATCCCGCATTGACGGCAGTTCAGGGTGCATTTGCCGGTGAGCTTGAAGGAACAGTACAAGAGTGCCGGCTTTGCCTGATGCATACGGAAAACGGTTTTAAATAGACTCTTCACTATTTATCCGATCACATCCACAGTATAGCTTAATGCTTGTTCGATGATAGCGCTGCTTGGCTCTGCGATGAAGCCCTGCTGCATCAAGGATTTTGTCATCTGTCTGGCGGCCATGATGTCTTGGGAAGCAATGTCAAACGCTTCTTGCCATGTCATATTTACCCGTGCCACGCCGTCGGCAATGGCTTGCATAGCCACATCCGCTGCTTCGCGGGGGAAGACTTCGGCTTCATCCATCGTGGGGACAATGTTATCCGGAGTAATACCTCTGGCTTCGGCAAAATCTGCCAGAGAATGAGCTGCCCGAATTGCCATATTATCCGTGATCTTACGTGCCCGCACCAAGAGCGCACCCTTCAGGATACCAGGGAAACCACAAGAGTTATTGATCTGATTGGGAAAGTCACCTCTGCCGGTTGCCACGATATAAGCACCTGCCGCTTTGGCATCATAGGGATAGATTTCCGGCACCGGATTGGCACAAGTAAAAACTATGGCTTTTTCGTTCATCAAACGGATCCATTCCGGTTTGATCGTATCGGGGCCAGGTGTAGATAGCGCAATCAGTACATCTGCACCCTGCATTGCCTCTTCCATCGTATTCAAACGCTGTGGATTCGAGATCTCTGCTAGGTGCCACTGTTTGTATTTACCGGGATCATTTGCCACATCACTGCGGCCTTTGTGGAGTGCGCCTTTGCTATCGAAGACCACGAGGTTTTCACCCGGCATCCCGCTTTGCAACAGAAAATGAGCAATAGTGCTATTTGATGCACCTGCCCCAAATAGTACGGTCCGCACCGATTCCATCTTTTTATTGGTGAGTTTGAGTGCATTGATCAAGCCCGCCAGAGTGACGCAGGCGGTACCTTGAGCGTCGTCGTGCCAGACGGGGATATTGCACGCATCGCGCAATTCATCCAACACTTTATAACAATTGGGCTGCGAGATATCTTCCAGATTGACTGCCCCAAAGGACGGCTCTAGCATTTTGACAAAATCTATAATCTTCTGGGGATCAGGTTTCCCGTTTTCATCACGATTGTTGATACAAAGCGCAGTGGCATCGACGCCACCCAGATATTTCATCAGCATGGCTTTGCCTTCCATCACGCCCAAACCACCGGCAGGAGTGCAATCTCCATCACCCAATACCCGGGTGCTATCACTCACTACTGCCACCATGTTTCCACGATTGGAGTACTGATAGGACAGCTCATTGTCGTCCCGGATAGCGGTCGATACCGAAGATACGCCCGGGGTGTACCATACATTGAACCAATTGAAACCCCAGATCCCGGCTTTGGGAATGGTTTGCATTTTACCATGATAAAACCCGTGCATCAGTTCCGATAGTTTTTTGAGGAACAATGTCTGCGCCTTCGATTTGTCTTCCGGGCTAAAACGTTCTGCAAATACATCTTGCAGATTACTCAGATCCAGCTTTAGTTCTTGCATCCTAACTCCCGATATGTTTTTTTGTAATACAAATTAGGACTGTTTATTTGTCAAGATCAAAGGCTTTCGGATCGCAGATCTTCGTATCATCCGGCTACGAGTGTAGAGCAACATGCCGTTGCTGCTGATAGATGACTCCCGCCAGATTTGATGGTGTCGCCCGCAAGTGCTGTAGGCAGTTGACAAAGTCCGGGGGTTGCACCTAAGTCCGCAGGACAGAACCCGTAGCCGGAGGATGCTGATCCTCCGCAAGAAGAAAAAACAAAGAGAAAAGACAAAAACGGAGCTTCGGCAAGCTCCGGTACGGAAAGACCCGGTGCCAGCGTAGCCGGCACATGCCGATGCTCCGCAGGACGATACTCCAATCCGAGCTGCTATCCTCGTGACCCCCTCGTGATTCCCTCGTCGCACCTCGGATTCACGAGGGAATCACGAGGGCAACTCCTGAGATTGCACAAAGCAGAGATGGGATATCTGGGGACTAAACACAAAACTCCGCGATAATGCACCCTCACTACCACGGATTATTCCAGATTCAGGATGGTATTTGAAAATAAGATGCGAAATACATTGACAAAATCACTGTTTTATATTCGTCAATGAGGGATTAAATTATTGGAAGAGGTACAATGGCGCGCTTGTTTAGCAAAGACTATCATGCAAAGTCAAACACATGGTACTTTAGTCACGCGGTGATACCCTTGGAAAGGGGAGATTTGCTGTATTGGAAATCATTGGATGAAACCGGCAATATCCATCTTCATTTCTTTGCCAATGCGGACAAACGTGAGTACTTTAACCCATCTATAGACATCGTTTACAATCCCCGGGAAGAGCAGATAGAGCAGCATGAATGCACGGAATGTGCCGATGATGAAAACTGCCGGCATTATCTGAGCATCTTGCATTATGCCTATCATTACCTGAATACCGATATCTTTTCGGAAGAGATTATCGAAACATGCTATGGAAACATCCTGAGCGGAGAAGAGCGCTGGCAAATCCTGGTTCATGGAGCTAAGATCCAGCTCGAAAATGTGTACAATCTCGAAAGTGATAAAATCCGCTTTTATCTTGGTGATTATGACCCCATAGACATCATGCAGATGCTGCAAGTTTTGCAAGGCAAAGACGTAGAGGGACTTACAGAGAGAACCCGTGAAGAGTATCAAGAGATTGCCGCTGTATTTACGGACTATGAATTGCAGTTGTTTTGGATGCTGCTGGAAAAACGGAGTGCTTATAGCTCCAAAAGTAAGTTCTTTTCCATCTACAAAAAGGACTTTCATGCGTTTTTGATTGTAATGCGCAATATGAAAGACAAGTTTGTGATCAAAGAGACACTGGAACCCCTCGAATTTATCGACCACACTCTCAGCATGAGCATCCGGATCGAGAAGATCAATGCCGAAGTGTATTTGGTGCGCCCCATCCTGATAGACGAGCTCTCTGTCTGGTATTCCGGCTATCCTACCTGGCTCTTTTTCCGCAATCAGGTACGACACATCGACTTGCCTTTCCGCAAGGAAACGATAGATATTCTCTTTAACCGTGAACTGCTGATCAAGATCAACGATTTGGTCTATTTTCGGACTATAGTGCATCAACAACTGCGGAATACTGATATATACTTGGATTTTGACGAGCAAATCACACTGCCCCAGATCATCGATAGCGCTCCCAAGATTCACCTTATCATTCGCAAGATGGATGATGCCGTTACGATCTCTGGGTTTTTAAATTATGAAAGCCAATTTGATGTGCCTCTCTCCGTGGTACGCTTCAAATCCCCTCTCATCAAAAGCAGTTTTCGCAATAACGAAGATCCGGAAAACAAGCCTTGGTTCTATATTCCGCCAGCCATCTTTCAGAAAATGAAAATCCTTTTGGATGCGCTACCTTTTGCCGATCTCAATCGCCTGGAAGAGCATTCGGAACTGGTGATCTTGGGTGATGCCAATATCGAAAAACTCAAAAAAGCTATATATGAACTCACCGAAACAGATTGGGATATAGATATAGATCCCGCCTTGCAAAATGAATTTGTGTACAAGGTGCCACTCAAAGTGGAGATCAATACCAGAGCCGGGGAAGAGATTGATTGGTTTAGCTATGATATCCGTTATCGCTACAAGGATTTTAGTTTTAGCCACGAGGAATTGGCAAAGTTCTTTAAGACAAATCAACAGTTTATGCATACACAGGACGGCAGAATCGTCTTTATCACAAACCGTGACGTCTTCGACGAAATGGACAAGCTGATCGCCAAGAGTGAAAAGAAAAACGACGAGACTTACCGCTCCCGCATCCTGAATCTGCCCTATTATATGCGCTTAAGAGAGGAAAACCCGGCATTTAGTCTCTTGGGTGACAGTTTTATCAACCAAATGTTCCGGGATTTGTTGGAACGGCATACCGAGAAGAAAGAATCGCTGCCGATCTATCTGCAAGCTATCCTGCGCGGTTATCAAAAAGCCGGATACGCGTGGCTCAAAATGCTGCAACACTATCGCTTGAATGGTGTCTTGGCAGATGAAATGGGCTTGGGCAAGACTATTCAGGCACTTGCGATCCTGGCAGATACACCGGATGAAAGTGTATCCCTAGTAGTATGTCCCAAGACTTTGCAATACAACTGGGCTGCCGAAATAGAAAAGTTTCATACCAATATTCCCTTTGCCATTGTCGAGGGTGATCGCTTGACCAGGGCTATGATCCTGGACAGCAAGAATATCAAGCTCTTTATCATATCCTATAGCATTGTTTTAAACGATCTGGATCACCTGAAAAAGATACAATTTGAATGGGTACTGCTCGATGAAGCTCAAAACATCAAAAACGTCACAGCTCAGCGCACCGGAGCGATCAAAAAGCTGAACGCAAATCACCGTATGGCATTGTCCGGCACACCTATCGAAAACAGTTTGATCGAACTGTGGTCGATCTTTGATTTCCTGATGCCCGGCTATCTGGGAACACTGGGGAGATTTAAAAAAGAGTATCAGACGGATGGGATCAACCCCGAGGCAGGACAAAAGCTGCATCGTGCCGTAGCTCCCTTTATCCTGCGTCGTAAGAAAAAGGAAGTGCTGCTGGAACTCCCGGACAAGCAGGAGCAGATATCCTGGTGTCGCCTCACATCCGTGCAGGAAAAGCTATATTTGCAAATCATCGAGATGGTGCGGAAAACGCTCTTTCATTCCGATACCGAGAATCCCAGCTATATCCACATCCTCTCTGCGCTCACCAAGCTGCGGCAAGTGTGTAATCATCCCAGCCTGGTCAATCCGGATATCCTGGCAGAAATCGAGGCATCATCGAAACTGGAGCAGCTCCTCGAACTGGTCACAGAAGCAATCGAGAGTGGGCACAAGATATTGGTATTTAGTCAGTTTGTGCAGATGCTCAAGATCATTCGCAAAGTATTTGACGATAATGGTATCACTTATAGTTATCTGGATGGGCAGACCAAAGATCGCATCACTCCTATTCAGTCCTTTAATGCAGATCCCAATATCAAGGTCTTTTTGATCAGTCTCAAGACGGGTGGTACAGGGCTCAACCTTACTGCGGCAGATACTGTGATCCTCTTTGATCCGTGGTGGAATCCCATGATCGAAAACCAAGCCATAGATCGTACGCATCGCATAGGCCAAACCAATAAAGTCCAGGTTATCCGCCTGATTACCAAGGGCACCGTCGAAGAAAAGATCCTGGCACTCCAGCAGACAAAACTGGATCTGTTCAAATCCGTAATCGAAGACGGACAGCAAATCATCAAAACCATCAGTATCGACGAAATGAGGAGCTTATTTCATTATGAGTGAAGAATATTCAGACCACTACTATGTCAAACGTTGTGGCAGCAGAGAAGCTTTTGAACGCGAACTCTTTATCTATAATCTCAAGATGCCATACACACCAAAATTGATCGCCGTCAAAGAGCCGGACACTATAGTATTGGAAAAAGTGCAGGGCCGTCCTTACCTGGATTTGAAATCTAAATGGAATACCAAGCTATTGGCAGAGACGATCTCCGAGTTTCATTACCTTACCATGGACTACGATACTGTGATCTGCCATCACGACAATCAGCCCGGAAACATCCTCTATGACGGGAAAAAGTACTATCTGGTGGATTTCTCGGATACTTGCCGTAATCACACCGAACACGACATCACGCATCTGATGCTGTTTTGGGCAGAAGAGTTTCGGGAGGATATCTTTGAGAAAAAGTGCGATATCTTTCTCAAGGAATATCAGGAAAACATCTGCATGAGTGCAGAGAGGTGGAAAAAGCACCTCAAACTCAACATCGCGCGTTTTGATAAACGCCGCAAAGAATTCAACAAACTACCTCCCAAAGATCCGGAACGTACTCGCACCAACCGTAAGATGCTGCGGGAGATGCACGACTGGATGTATATGGATTAAGCTCATATAACGATTATCAATTAAAAGACTTGACAGCAACATATTTATTTTTCCGTTTGTAATGGTGCTGTTGTTGTGCTGGGAGAGATTCTGCGAATGTATTGATCTTCACTAATGATAATAGCATAGCATAAAACTACAGGAGATCATATGAAAAACAAGCTTTTTCTATTCGTTTTGTTTCCCTTATTTATGATTAGCTTTTATGGATGTGCTAGCTTTAGCAGAACTTACAACCCGGATAACTACAAACTGAAGACTCAGACTCTTGCAGACTTGCATCTACAAGTGGAAGTAGATACACTGTCACTCCTCAATTCACTCAGTGTGTGTGCGTATCAACATGGTACGGCAAGAATAAACCCCGGAATTGACACCACTTATGTTTCAGGATTTACACTTCGGGACAATAAAATTGAATTCTACAAAGAGGCATTAGCTTGGTCAAGTACAACGGTCTTTTACAATCAAGGAAGCACAACCTATCACACCAATGACTACCTGATTCCAGGAGAGGATATGTCGCTCGGCAATCCCCGCGAAAAGAGATCCTCGTTGTTGGCAATTGTGGCAGATCCTGAAGTACCAAAGAACATTGTCTTTCAGGGGAAACCATCATCCTTTTATCCTGAAGCAGACAAGAGAAATCCTATTTCGGTAGAGAAATTCACACAGTATCGCATCAGAAATGTAGATTCATGGTTTTATTATAAGCGTGGAACAAGCAGTGCAGATGTAGATTCGATGAACTTAAGTCTGTTTTTGAGCCCCATTGCCTATGCAGATGTTAAGGCAAAGTCCAAGATATTTAAGAAAAAGAAAGAAGGATCTGCAGTGCTGCTTTACACCTATCCTATACATGAGATATATGATCCGGCGCTGACAATAGTGAAGAAACAAGTTCAGGAGAACCAAGTCTTATCCAATTCTAATCCTAAGGGTAAAGTAGTAATTACTTTCACTGGAACAACCCAGTATCGTCCCTCTATTGGGGGTGCCTTACTTTTAGCGCCGGCAGTAATTACTTTTTGCACAAGTCCTTTATTCGGAATACCATACATGGCTTACACAGCAGAGATGCCGATTAAAGCATCTGTTTATGACTCTACCGGCAAACTGATAAAGGAATACCACAATGTAGGGAAGAAAACCGGTTATTCAGCCTATTATTGGGGATATCACTATAATGTCTTTAAACAACCCACCTTGGCACCAACAGGTGGTATTTTTGGGCAGCCCGTATTTCGTGACGCACATTCTAAAGCACTGATAAACGCAATTGATAACGTCCTTCAAGATATAGTAAACGACAGGCAAGCGATTGAAAATGGGCTACAATAGACATAAATATCAACTTTCGATTGCAAGCCGAATAATGAGAAGCAGGTTTATCTTTTTGATCCTGTTCTTTGCTACAAACTACCACCTGGCGGCAGATAGCTTGTCACCTATGAAACTAAAACCTCAAAATGATGTTGGATTTGTCATGGGGATGGCTATTCAAAGCAATGGCGATCTCGAAAAGCAATTGCTGGATTATTACCACTCTACCGGATGGAGTGGAAGCGATGTTCCCCTTGCTTGGTTAGGATTTGATCTGGGTTTTCAATTCAAGACAATAGGTGGATTATATCTCACTCCAGGCATCAAAATGTTATATAGCTCAGTCGAAAAGACTACAGTATGGGAAGACATTGGATACTCTCAAAATGAAACTGACCTCAATCTCATGTATATGCCTACGCTTGCTTTGAAGTATTTCATATTCCATAAAGGTAGGCACTCCTTCTCTGTCAATGGTACAGTAAGTAAGCCATACTGGGGATCTGGTCCGGAAGGTTTTTCTGTGGAGCCGGATGGCATCGAAAAGGGCGCATATTTCGGATACGAAATTGGAAATCCCATCAGTGCAAAGAAACGAACAGGCTACGCCAAGGCCATAGATCGTAGCAGTCGTCATTTAGTTATTGAAGCAGGCATTACTTCCATACCGGTTAAAGTGAACTCCCGAAATTGTGATTTTGGCGGTGTGTTTGTAAACATGAAAGCTTACTTAGGATTCAAAGATTGGAATTAATGTTTTTGAGTAACGCGTTACATTTTACGCTGAACTGCTTGCCTGCATGAGCTGATTTGTGCAGATTTTAGTTCCTCACACAGATTTATAGATTTAGGCTGCGGTAAACTGATTGATTCAAGCTACCGCAGCCCCAAGATTGGTGATAAATCATATCTGGCAAGCTGGCGAACCGTTAGCTTTAGATTCCGTAGAAACACTCAGTTTCTTTGCATTTCGGATTTGGATCAGTTCTCCACAGATACTGACAGCTATCTCATAGGGTGTTTGAGACCCTATAGCGAGCCCCACCGGGGCATGGACAGAGGCAATATCTTCCCGGCTAAAGCCATTTGCCATGACGCGTTCAAAGGTCTCTGCCACTTTGGTTTTGCTGCCGATCATGCCCAGGTATTTGTATTTGTGCTTCAGGCACTGTTCCAGTACTTGTTTGTCATGAACGTGGCCATGAGTCATGATCACTATGTATGCGGAATCGTCAAACTCCACCACTTCACCGATATCCATATAATTGCTCAGCATCATTCTGTCTGAATAGAGGGATGTCTCTTTGGTCAATTGGCTTTCTCTATTGTCGATTAACGCTACATAGAATCCACACAATTTGGCGAGGTGGCTCAGTGCTTTACCGCAATGTCCGGCACCGATGATAAAGAGCCTATCCTTTTTAAAAAGAGCTTCGATAAAAACTTCGACGCTTCCCCCACAAATCATGTTGGTCGAGACATCTACATTTTCGTCTATCTTCACTTCGGAGAATATGCCCTTGTTATTCAGTTTGAAGGCCAGCATTTCAGTGCCCTGAGGCTGAGATTCACGAACATGCTTGATCAGTTCATGCTCCATCTCACCGCCCCCTAAGTTCCCATATTCGGGATGATCCAGGGGGATTATCATTTTCATACCGGGTTTGGCGGGGGTCGAGCCATCGGTGGCGACGATCGTGACCTGCCACATACGCAAGTCCAACGCCATGTATTGTTTTAGCTTCTCATAATATTTGGTGTAATCCATTATGTTGACCTCTATATATTATTCATTCATACTGAGATTGCGAAATCCGGAAAGATTGATTTCTTTATCCTGTGTCTCCAAATAGACCAGAGAGAGTTTATCGCCTTTTTGAGTCAGCGGCAGATAACTGCTGAGATCTGTAGATGCTATGAATATCTTATCCGGGGTTTCGACCAGACTGATGAAGTAATAAGTGCGGTTCTCTTTTGCATCGCTGCCAATTCTGGAAACAGTACCTTCGAGCGCTATCTTTTCCGAAGATCCTTCCGGGAGGATGCCCACTCGACTGGTTGTGAGACTCATCAGGTAGTTGTCTCTGGCCAATTTGATGGATTCCCCGACTCCTACCAAACTGAAGTCTTTGACAGAGACAAAGGCAAACATCTTGACCAGGCCTGCACTGTCCTTCAGCGTGATAAAGTAGGTGGGGATACCATTGGTATTTACCAGGATCGGGAAAGTGGCAATGTATTTGTAGTTCTGTACCTTTCCCTGTGCCGATTGCATTGCAGCGTACTCTGTGGCACCGGACATGCGATAGAGCTGAGTCTCTTTGGTTCTGGTATTGGTCAGCACAAATCCGATGGTTCCTTCGTCCGAACCTACACTGGATAGACCCGTATAAAAATAGCTGATTTCGTCGTTGCCATAGATAATATTGTAGCCATCTGTCACCATCAGGACGTCACGTTTGCCGAACTTGGTGTTCCAGAATCCATGTACATATTGCCCCCACCAATCCAATTGAGCTATCACAAAATCTACGGGTTGCACACGATCGATCCACCGTGGGATCGCAGCATCGGACATACCCTTTGCCGTGCGTTCGAGGGGATAAAAATTGATCTTACCGGTTCCAGCATGTACTACGGCTAAGCCGATAGCATCGGAACCCGCTACGCCGACTCTGTGCGTATAAACAGTAGTTGTCCAATATGGTTCACCGCTGTCATCAATCTCAAAAGTATAGTCTCCTACACCTCTGGTCATAAATCCATGCAGATACAAATGCCGATGCAGATCTTGATTGAAGTAAGCATTGGGTTGGTATTTTAGTTTCACGGGCGCTCCGTTGATCTCTCGGACAAATTCTATATTTTGGGGATTGGTGGCAGATACCATAATATATCCGGGAGTACCGGCTTCGATGTTAGTGAGCCATTTGTAGAATCCGCTATGCAGTAAAGGTGTCACCCAGTAAAGGCGCCCTTTGACCATTTGACGCGTAGGCTTGCCCAGGGTTACACGACTCCCGAGGGCAAAATCGTCCCCCAGTTTCTTCTCTGCGAGAGAAGAGGCAAACACCCGATCCACAATCGGTACCTGATCCAGCTTGATCGGTGAGACTAAACTTGTAAACTCAGTGGATTTGACGTCTCCGATCAGATTTCTGTAGTTTTCGGCATTAAAGATCGGTGCCGAGACAATCGGTGCAATGACAAAGAATGCTATCAGGAGTGCATAGATGCCGATTATGTACTTGCGGAATTTACTGACTGCGAGCAGTGGCAGCAGAATAATACCCAGGTTAAACACCCATCCAACAAACCGGAGTGATAAAGTAGGCAGATAGAAATAGAGATTGAAAGCAGCTAAGAGCAGGGAAAGAATAATCGCCGGTAGCGGCTTGAAATGTATCTCATTCAGTTTGATCTCTGTGCTTTTAATAGTAGTATGTTGTTGATTCATGGTTCCTCCCTATAGAGTAGATAAACATAAACCGCAAGTGCCCTATCTTGTCAACCTTACTTATTGAGCAGGATCCTCCAGGACAAAAAAAAGAACCGCCAATTGCTTAGCGGTTCTGTTCAATTCTATGTCTTACTGATTTAGTAACGACGTTGGAATCTGTTGCGATCGCGTTGTTGCTTTCTTTCCTTACGGCAATCTGGGCAACGTTGGGGTTCATTCACTAAACCTTTTTCTTTGTAGAATTCTTGTTCGCCTTCTGTGAAAACGAATTCTTTTTGACAGTCTTTGCAAATTAAGTTTTTGTCTGGCATCTGAGTACTCCTTGGTTTATTTGGATTCTGACATTCTGGATGAGGCTCTCCAAATGAAACCGGAATAGACTCAGGGAATGTAAGATCGTAATGTGTTTACAATTTCAGGCTCGATCTATTCTGTCAATATAAATCTTTCAAAAAGATGTTTTATCGACAAAATTGAATCCGTCGATTAATACAGTAGGTAGTACGGTGTGGCTATCTGCAAGACTTTCAGCACCTTTTGCCAATATTCTGTGAGTTGCCAAATATGGGATCTCGTTAAAGCGTAAATTGTTCACGGCATGCTGTATTTTCCCGTCTTCAAAGTACAAAACACCGTCACGAGTCATCCCTGTGAGTTCTCCGGATTTACTGTCGATGTAGCGGATATACCAGAATCTGTTGACGATCAATCCTCTGGGAACCATTTGCATCATTTGCTCTTCACTCACATCTGAACCCGGAATATAGATATTGAACATCTCGGAGGGTTGTACGCCCAGCTTTTGAGCCCAGTAGCGTTCCGTGGGCATTTCATTGAGGATTCCGTCTTTGATCCACCAGGTATCACGGTTGACAATGCCGCTTCCCGTAAAGGGTGCACCTGCCAGCAGATCATGACTCAGCTTTGAGGCTATCGAAAAGTCTTTTCCAAAGAACTGCTTTCCCAATTGGCCTGTAAAAGGAGTCATCCCTTCATCGGCATCACGTCTATCCATTTGCCACAGCATAAACATCATCAGTTCTGCAATGGCTGGAGGTCTCAGGATCACAGGAATCTTCTGTGCTTCAAAGACCTGGGGAGTGCCAAGACTGGTAAATTGGTCGTTCAATCGGCTGATCTGCTCGATCAGTTTGAAGCTGGCAAAATCCTTGGATGAGAATGATACCTTCGTCTCGACCTCGCCTTTTTTGAGTGTCATGGAATGCTCGAACCTACTCATGTCATATGTGCCGACAAAGCCGTTCTTGGTAGTCAACATGGCCTCAGAATAGACCTTGGTGGTCATACCGGAGGTCTTGGCATCTTTGGCTATTCCGTTTGCAATCGATGCTTGCACGATGTTTACCATGCGCTCCGGCGAGAGCAATCTGGTGGCATCGGCGGCATTGGAAATCTCTTGGTAGTCACTGGCACTGGCAGAAGGTACATATTCGGGATCCGGTTGATTTAGCTTTGCCATCGATTCTGCAGTTTCTACCAGGTATTTCAAGTTTTCTTCACTGCTTTGGTTGATCCGGCAGGATCCGGTTTTATTGCCAAATGCTACTTCCAGGATCACATCTGTCTTGAGTCCTGCCAAGTGCTGGGTAATGGCATTTTGACCAAAGCGGGTATCGTGTCTGTCTGTGAGATCTACACGCAGTGTATAGTCATCAGCGCTGCAGTTAGCTTTCACGTAAGCGGCTATTTTTCCGAAAAACGGATTCATTGTGAACCTCCTACACGGATATTGCGAAAGCGTGCGGGAGCGGAACCATGAGTCATCCGGCCGGTTTGCCCGGGCTGTCCTTTTCCGCAATTGATCACGCCAAATGGTTTCCAGAAGCGTTCGTCACAGATGGCATCACAAGCATTCCAGAACTCTGGATTACTGGATTTGTAGAGCACTTTCTTGAGAGGGCGGATCAGTTTCCCGTTTTTGATCTCCCAAAAGAAGTCACCCCCAAACTGGAAGTTGACACGATGCTGATCTATCGAGAAGCTCCCGCGACCTTGGATGTAAACACCGTCTTCGGTGTCTGCTATCAATTCTCCGGGAGTGAGGGCTTTCGTTCCCGGCAAGAGATACAGATTGGGGATTCTATTGATAGGCTGATCAAAGTAATTTGTAGCGCGATTGCAACCGCGGCTATAGTTCAGTCCGATCTCCGGAGCGGTTTCACGGGTTGTACCATATTCATTGAGGATTCCGTCTTTGATGATATGCCATTTTTGTCCGGGGACTCCATCATCATCAAAACCCGCTGTAGCCAGACCCTCTGCCAGGGTGTTGTCACCCATAAAATTGACAATCTGAGATCCATACTGATAGTTCTTCAGCTTTTCGGGGGTGGCAAAGGATATCCCTGCAAAATCCGCTTCCCAGCCCAGGACTCTATCCAGTTCCGTGGGATGTCCTACGGATTCGTGCATCGTGAGTCCCAGATGATTGGGATCCAGGATCAGGCTGCGGCGCTGCTCTGCGCCCAGATTGTCCGCCTTGACTTTGATCAACGCTTCTTCGGCAATCTGTTTGGCCTTATCCAGGAGATTCAAGGATTCGATCCATTCCCAGCCCACAGCCCTGCCACCTTCATCAAAGGTGCGGCTCTGGCTGTCTCCATCACATACCGCAACGGCTGTGATCATGGGGTCTATAAACGCTGTAGTGATATTCAACCTGGTGCCCAAGGTCGAAGCAAATAGCTTTTCGTCCTTGTTCATGATCAGATAAAATAGAGCTTGTTTGATCCCGTCGAAGGCCAGCATAGTGCGGTTGACTTCCATCATAAGATCGATCTTTTCGGAGAGTGGGATAGCAAAGGGATCTATCTGCATGGGCGTGCTATAATCTGCGATATAGCTCCGCTCTGGAGCCAGGCTCATGCCGTTACCACGCTTGGCAGTGGCCGAAAGCTTGGCTATCTGCACTGCTCTTTGCACCGTCGAGACGATGGCATCATTGGAAAATACACTGGAGTGGGCAAATCCCCATGCTCCGTCATGAAAGACGCGGATTCCATAGCCTTCCAAGATCTGGTTTGAAGTGTGTTTCAAACTCAGATTCTGTAAGTAGATTTGCTGTTTGGTTGTTTTCTGGATCCGGATATCTGCGTAAGCAGCTCCCAGTTGTTCTGCTGTATTCAAAGCAAGATCAAGATACTGCATAATCACTCCTTGATAATATCATTTTGGTATATAATTAAATCACTTTGATGAACTCATCCGGATACACTCTTAGAGTCTAAAATCCGCTCATCTATTGTTACAAACAGATAACGCTACAGTTAAGCTTTTGGTTGTCTGTCTAATCGGTATCATCACAGCTATATATTATACAATTTCTATTCCTAACATACAGAAATTGTGCGGTGGCGGAAATTTATTGCTTTCCCCATCTTGTAGCCATCAAATTTCATTCTGTATGACAGATGTAGAGGCTTTGGGCTGTATCCGGTAATATTTCTTGACGTCAAAGCATTTCGGCTTATTCTTTGTAAAAGGTCAGTATAGTCTTCGGGAGACCACTCATGAGAAAATACCGTAAGTTCCTGCTCATCGCTCTATGGTTACTGCTTGGAGTTTGTTTATTAGCCGCTACAGATATACAGAAAGTGCGCTTACAGCTCAAGTGGAAACACCAATTCCAGTTTGCCGGATACTATGCTGCTATCGAGAAAGGATTTTATCGGGATGCGGGCATCGATGTGACACTTTTGGAAGCAACAGCAAATGAAACACCCTTCGATGCCGTGTTCAACGGGAAAGCTGAATTTGGGACATGCACTACGGACGTATTGATTGCCAGATCTCAGGGCATGAAAGCAGTCGTCTTGGCAAATATCTATCAACATTCTCCTCATATCATCATATCTTTGAAGGATTCAAACATCCGCTACGTCCAAAATCTGGTGGGCAAGAAAATCGCAGCCGAGCCAGGAGCTGCAGATCTATATGCGTTTCTACTCTCGGAAGGGGTAACCCTAGATCGGTTTAACGTCGAAGAGCTTAACTATAGTATGGAGAAGTTCATCAGCGGTAAAGTCGATGCCATCACGGCATACTCGACGGATGAAATCTTCCCTCTCATCGAAGCCGGATATGAGATCAATATCTTGTGGCCGACAAGCAGCGGAATAGACTTTTATGGAGATTTACTCTTCACTAGTGAGGATTTGATCAAAAAAGACCCGGTGTTGGTGGACAAATTTACCAAAGCTTCACTCGCAGGATGGCAATACGCCCTCGACAACAAAGAAGAGCTGGTAAATCTCATCTACAGTAAATATAGTAAACGTCACAGTCTCGATCACCTACGCTTTGAAGCTGCGGAGACGGAAAAGCTTATCCTTCCAAACGTCGTAACAATAGGTTACACGAATCCCGGAAGGTGGATATCGATACTGGAATCCTACAAAAAGCTGAGGCGTATAGACGGGGACATGACTATCGATGGAATGCTCTACCAAGATTATATAGCTCAAAAGGTAGTTATTCCCTGGAAACTCATCGCGATTTTCTCGGTGATTTTGTTGATTGTCTCGGCATTCTCTGTTTTTTACTATTTCACAGGCAAAAAACTGAAATTGGAAATAGCTCAAAGGATCAAAATTCAATCCAAACTCGCTGCCAGTGAAGCCCTTTACAGTTCGATACTCCGAGCCAGTCCGGATGACATTACCGTGACCGATTTGAAGGGTAATATCCGGATGCTTTCTCCCGCTGCCCTCAAGATGTTAGGTGCTACGGACGAGAAACCATTAATAGGCCAAAGCGTGGACATCTTCATTCACCCGCTGGATCGAGATAGAGCCAGAAATAATATCGCTCTCATGTTTGAAGGCATTTTCACAGGTCCTTCAGAATTCCGTTTAATGAGACTGGATGGCACTTTTGTTTTTGCAGAGATCAATGGAGAATTTATCAAAGATGCAAATGATGAACCTACCGGTTTGGTCTTTGTCGTTCGTGATATTCAGGATCGAAAACGGCGCGAGAAAGAGCTGCGAGAAGCAAAAGAACATTTTGAGTTCATTTTTAAAACCAATCCTGATCCTGCAATCCTGACCCGGCTTTCCGATGGAAAAGTCCTCGACGTCAATGATGCTTATCTGCATTTCACAGATTTTACAAAAGCGGATGTCCTCGGTAAAACAACCATTGAGATGCATTTATGGGCGGATATTGAGGATCGGAATAGACTGCAAATCGAACTCCTGGATCATGGCTATTGCAACAATCTGACTGCTACCTTTCTTAAAAAAGATGGTACTTCCAGGACTGGCATGATATCTTCCAAGCTCATACATATTCAGAGCGTCCCCCATATGTTGAGCTCTATTCGTGATGTGACCGCGCAAAAAGCCATTGAAAACGAGATAAAAGAAAAGAATGCAGAACTCACTCGTTTGAATATCGAAAAAGACAAGTTCTTTTCTATTATAGCTCATGATCTACGAAGTCCGTTCAATGCCTTCTTGGGTATAACAAATATTTTATCTGAAAGCATCGAAACAATGACCCAAGAAGAAATTCGTGACTTAGCACTTGGCATGAACAAATCCGCTAACAATTTATTCACGCTTCTGGAAAACTTGCTCGAATGGGCCAAAATTAAACGTGGTTTATCTACACCTATGCCAAAGAACTATCAAGTAGCAAGTGTCATTGAAAATAACCTCTGGATGCTGCATGAGGCTATCAGGGCCAAAAATATATCCGTTCACAACCAAATACCACAGGATCTGATGGTTTATGCAGACTCTCCAATGATCGAAACCATTCTACGTAATTTGATCTCAAACGCCATCAAATATACTCCCAAAGATGGGAAAATCGTTCTGGATGGAAACAAGACAACGGACAATAATGTTCAAATCCGCATCACCGATACCGGCATTGGGATGACTAAGATCATGATTGACAATCTCTTTAAAATTGATATCAATACCAATCGTCCGGGTACAGAAGGTGAAACCAGTGCCGGCTTGGGGCTGATACTGTGCAAAGAATTCGTGGAAATCAATGCCGGCACGATCGAGATCCAATCAATTCCCAATCAAGGCAGCACCTTTACTCTCACTCTCCCGGCAGCAAAACCGGTATAAGCTCCCTTTGATCTTCCTTGCTTAGTTGTGGCTATGATGTGGCTATGCCGCCCTATCATTCATAGGGCGGCATAGCCACATCATAGCCACAACCCTATAAGGTAGTACTAAGGAAGCAGCAAAATTGTACTTGACCAGATATGATTTACAGGTATCTGTGCTACACAGTAATAATTGAGGTGGTTTCGTGAATCAAGATGCTCGCATACTGGTTGTAGATGATGACGATGTAATTATCAAGATAATCACAAATATCCTTCACAAGAACGGCTATACCACAGAATCCTGTCACAGTGGAGAAGAAGCGCTGGAGTTGATAAAACAAAGCGTCTTTGATCTGGTATTGCTGGATGTTCAAATGGGAAAGGGTATGGACGGTTATGAAACATGTCGTTTGATGCAAATAGCAGATCCCGATCTCCCCGTAATCCTCGTAACTGCAAATCAAGATGATGTCTCGGTCAATAATGGCTTTGAATCCGGCTCCAGTGACTATATCAAAAAGCCGGTGTCCAAGCTGGAACTTCTGGCTAGGGTAAATAAAACAATATCACTAAAACGTACGGAAAAAAAGAATCTACAGCTCCTCGATGATCTGCGCAAAGACCTTCGAACCGCCGCCAACATCCAGGAGGCGATTTTGCCCAAATGGATTTATATCGACAAAAATATTGTATTCTCTTCCAATTATCAAGCTTCGGATCTGGTCGGTGGTGACCTCTTTGACCGCATCAAGATTGATGATAATCGGTATGTAGTATATATCGGGGATATCTCCGGCCATGGAGTGCAAGCAGCTCTCTTGATGACAGCGATCAAATCCATTATCAAGATCATGGTCGAGACCGAGAAAGATACTGCCACGCTGGCACAACTCTTTACAAAACTGAATGAAAAGCTTTATTCAGAGCTGTTTACGCACAATAATTATATGACCATGCTGATGGGTGTACTCGATCTAGAGATCAATGAATTCCGTTTTCTCAATGCCGGCCATCCACCTTTAATCATCATTGACTCCACCACCAATACTGCTGTTGTTCACGATAAAAAAGGTTCAGTGCCCTTGGGCTGGATGCCGCGTACTATATACTATGAGCATGATATGGACAGTATTCCTCTGAATGAAAACAATATCTATTTGCTCTATACAGACGGTATCTATGAATGCAACAACCCGCAGGATGAACAATTTGGGCTGGATGGTTTGATTGATGTTCTCAACAACCACATCCCTATTGATAGTTGCATCAATCTTTCTTACAAAATCAAGCATCATTTACTCCAACACCAATATGAGATTTCTACGGATGATTTTACCCTCTTCTCCTTTAAAACACATTCGGATAAGAAGCACTTCGGTACAAAGGAACTGACCGCCGGCAACGAAACGAGACACTTCACTTTTGTGCTGCGTGCAGCGCTCAAAGAAGTGGGTATTATCGCCAAAGAATGTGAGCAGATTATCATAGACTGGACTCAAGACAGTGGGCTCGCTGCCAAAGTAGAACTCGTGGTAGATGAATTTTTGAATAACATTATCCAATATGGCTATAACTATAGTGAAGACTCTATCATTGTGTTGGAATTCGTGATTCACGATGGTACTCTGTCTATTCGGTTCTGGGACAAAGGCATACTATGGGAACCACCGGACGTGGAGTTCAGCTTTGAACAGCCCTATGAATTTGAAGATGAAATGATGAATGAGCGCGGAAAAGGCCTCAAAATCATCATGTCGATCACAAATAAATTTACCAGAAAACGTTATGAACAGCTCAATGAAACTACGGTGGAGATTTTGATATGATCAGCATTATTATTCGCTCCAAGAACGAAATGCCGTGGCTGAAATATACTCTCTTGATGCTGAGTAAACAAAGTAAACAGAATTTTGAAGTGATTGCAGTGGATTCCGGTTCTACGGATGGTTCGTGGGAATTTTTACAGGAATACAATCCGGCAGTACTATATCAGATAGCTCCGGAAGATTATATTCCCGGTAAAGTGCTGAACGAGGCAATCCGCCACGCCAAAGGCAATATCATCGTGTTCAATAATGCCGATTGTATCCCCCAGAGTAGGGATTGGCTCAAGCACTTGGTGAGGCCACTCCTGGCAGACAATACAGCTGCTACTTTCTGTCGGCAAATACCGCGCCTCAATGCCCATCCTCTGGTGCAAAAAGACTATGAACGGGCTTTTGGAGACGGCAGTATTCACAAGACATGGCGCCATTTCTTTTCTCTGGCCAGTAGTGCCGTAAAACGTGACCTCATTGTACAGCATCCTTTCAATGAAGATATCCGTTATTCCGAGGATATCGAATGGTCTTGGCGCATGAAGCAACAGGGACTCCAGATCAAGTATGTCCCCGAGGCGATCGTAGAGCATTCCCACAATTACAATGTATCAGGCCTTGCCAAACGTTTCTCGGGAGAGGGAAAAGCTGAAGCGGTGATCTATCACGATCTTTACCAAGATGATAGCGCAGCAAAGAGCAAAGACTTTAGCTTTCTGCATAGTGTGCTCTTACCAGCAGGGATGGAATCTGTACGAGACATTCTGTATCTGATCCGTAAAGGGCAGGTGCAATGGATTCCCGTCGCTCCCTGCTATCGCGGGATGCAAAAGTTCTTTAGCTACAAAGGGCGCAAGATCGGCACTCCGGAAGAGAAGTAAGAAGGCGAATCCATGAAGATATTTGTTAGCTGCATCGCCTTTGATGAAGGTAAATCCGGGATTTCGGACTATATCATCTCGGTAGTCAAGCTGCTTCTGCGTGAACATCAAGTGGATCTCCTGATCTATAAAAGCGACGTCGAAATCTTCCCCGTAAAGCATGATAACCTGCGCTATTTGGGAGTCCGAAACTATCTCAAGCGTCCCATTTTATCGATGCTTTGGCACCTCTATTGCGTCCCTCTATTGTATTCATTCAAGAGTTACGGCCTTGTATTTTTGCCGGCAGGAAATCGCCGGCTCTTTGCTCGTTATCCTCGACAGACGGTTGTGACGTTTCACGATCTTTCCCAATATCACATCCCGGAAAAGTATGACAAGCTCCGAATGTTCTACATCAAAGAAGTGATCCCGCATTATTTGAAAAAAGCACCTCATATCCTGGCGATCAGTGAGAATACCAAGAACGATATCCTGCGACACTACCACATGGATCCCAGCCGCATCAAAGTCAATTATAACGGTTATGATCCCGGCAAGCTAATCACATCAGTTACGGAAGCGGAGATTCGAACCAAATATGGCATTGAACACCCCTATATGCTATATATTGCTCGCATCGAACACCCAGGAAAGAACCACCTGAACCTGATCAAGGCTTTCGAGCTACTCCAGGACGGTTCCTGCGGTAATTATGATCTTGTTTTGGCAGGTGGGGCATGGAATGGTAGCGAGGTTGTTACCGCCTATGCAGAGAATAGTAAAGTTTCAGGGCGTATCAAGTTACTTGGCTTTGTCCCCAATCAGGATTTAGCAGCACTTTACCGTCATGCCAAACTCTATGTTTTCCCTTCCTTTTACGAGGGATTTGGGATTCCAATGCTCGAGGCAATGTCCTGTGGGATCCCGGTAATCTGTTCCAACCGCTCTTCTTTGCCGGAGATTGGAGGTCATGCCATCCAGAGCTTTGATCCGGATTACCCCGCAGATATTGCAGCCAAAATCAGTAAAGTTCTCATCGATCCCCATCTGGCAGCGCTCATGATCGAGCGGGGATTACAACGCGCATCCCTCTTCAGTTGGGAAAGGCACATCCAAATACTGCTGGAAACAGTACACTCCGGTAGTGAGTAATAACTTCCTGAGTCCGTGAACAAATATTAAAATACAGAGGAGACTCTATGATATCCACAGAATATACAGAATATGCAGTAGAAAGCATTTTGGCACTATGTAAGATAAACAGCCCTTCAGGATTTACGGTAAAAGCCATCCAATATCTTCAGGAAAACTTGGAGAGCATGGGTTTTAACCCTTATACCACCAACAAAAATGCTCTGATCTGTGATCTGGGTGGAGAGGGTGAACCGCTGCTTTTGGCAGCACATGTGGACACTCTGGGTGCCATGGTGCGCAGTATCAAAGGCAATGGCAGGATCCGCCTTACTTGGATTGGTGGTTTTGCCGGCAACTTTGTCGAGAATGAAAACGTTACAATCATCACCCGTAACGGCAAGGAATATACTGGGACCATTCATCTGATCAATGCTGCAGCTCATACATACAGAGAAACAGACTCCATGAGCCGCAACGATGTAAACCTGGAAGTGATCATCGATGAAGTGGTTAAAACCGAAGCAGATGTGCTTCACTTGGGTATCCGTCCCGGAGATATCGTCGCATTTGATCCTCGTACGATCTATACTCCCAGTGGATTTATCAAGAGCCGCTTTCTGGATGATAAAGCCAGTGCCGGGATTCAAATAGCACTTGCAAAGTATGTTATGGAACAAAAAATCGCACTCAACCGCAAAGTCTATATCATGTTTACTCCTTATGAAGAAGTGGGGCACGGCGCATCCTCCGGTATCCCCCGGGATGTCGTCGAGATGATATCCGTTGATATGGGAGCAGTAGGTGACGACCTCAAAACTGATGAATACAAAGTATCAATCTGTGCCAAAGATAGTGGCGGACCCTATGATTATAACCTCGTTTCTGCCCTAATCGAAGTTGCAGAGCGGGAAAAGCTGAACTATGCCGTAGATATTTATCCCTATTATGGCTCTGATGTCGAGGCTTCCCTACGTGCCGGTTATGACCTCCGGCATGGCTTGATCGGCCCCGGCGTATTTGCTTCACACAGTTATGAACGTACTCATATCACAGGCATCGAAAACACTCTGACTTTGCTGGCAAGCTATATTGCATAATGTTAGAACGTTGCACTTCTCATAATGCTTGAAATGGCTCTGAGATACTGCGTCTATGAATAGAATGTGTTTATCGAATCCCGCCCACCACCCTCATTTGTATGGGGCGGTGCCCCATGCCCCCATGGTGCAGGGATCAAAATGATAGAACGAATCGGAGTCATCGATATCGGCACCAATACTATCAAGTGTTGTATTGCCGACATTGATGCCGGTGCTTTCCTTGTAGATCAGGAATTGTCCCGCACCACACGCCTGGGAGAAGCGCTCCGCCACAGCGGGATCATATCTCCACTTGCCTTTGCCCGTAATCTGGATGCAATCCGTGAGCTTCATGCTTTGTGCCTGGACGCATCCTGCTCGAGAGTGCTCTATGTAGGAACGATGGGTTTGCGTACAGCCACCAATGCTGCGGAATTTATCCATGCCGTCTATCGCGAAACAAAATGTCATATCCGGGTTTTAAGCGGCATCGAAGAGGCAGAATACTCATGCCTGGGAACGTTATCCACTTTCCCTGAACAAGTGGGGAACACGCTGATGTTCGATCTCGGGGGCGGAAGTAGCGAATTTATCTTTACCACAGACGGTACAATCTCCCGCAGTTTCAGCATCGACATCGGGATACTGAGAGTACGTGATGAGTATTGTAAAACAGATCCTATCTCTAAAGCCGATTATGAGCGCATGTACAGCATTCTTTACAATACTCTGAAGCAGTATATTGTATCTACGCCGGACCGGCAAGTGATTGGCATTGGTGGTACGGTCTGTGCCCTGGGTTCTGTTGAACAGCAATTACCGGTATTTGATGCAGATCTGGTGCATGGCACAATCCTCAGCTTCGCTGCACTGGAGCGTCAGATCGAGCTCTATCGATCGCAAGACAACACCGCTCGCAAACAAGTCCCCGGTATGCCACTGGAGCGCTCCGATGTGATCCTGGCAGGAGCTACGATCGTGAACGTGATTCTGGAGCTTTGCGGAGTTCCCCGGTTCACAATCAGTACACGAGGCGTGCGGCACGGAATTTTGCAAGAGTATTGCAACGGTCTCCTTTAGATAGAAAAAAGGGATTGCACCCATCAAATTCATGAAGAGCACAATCCCTGAATATGCTATCTAGTTTTAGATCAATCCGTCACGCTTCAGCATTGCATCCGGATCCGGCTTTCTGCCACGGAAGGCCACAAACAATTCCATGGGATGGAACGAGTTACCTCGGGCTAAGATGTTTTCACGGAACGATTGGGCAACCTCTGGATTGAGGATTCCCTGTTCTTTAAACATCGACCATGCATCTGCTTCCAAAGCTTCTGCCCATTTGTATGAATAATAACCGGCAGAGTATCCGCCTGCAAAGATATGTGCAAAGGCACAGGAGATATTGGCACCACCTATCGGTTCAAAGAGGCGGAAACGCTCGACTGCGGCGTTTTCAAAGGCGTCAACATCACTGATCTCTTTGGGATCTGTGGTGTGCCAGGCAAAATCGAGCATGCCAAGGCGGAGCTGAGATATATTTGCAATTCCGGCATGGAAGTTTTTGGCAGCGATTACTTTATCCAGGTACTCCTTTGGTAAGGGTTCGCCAGTTTGATAATGTTTAGCAAAATAGGCCAGAGCCTCTTCTTCCAACAGCCAGTTTTCCATGATCTGAGATGGTAATTCTACAAAGTCCCACATCACACTGGGGCTGGCAAGGCTGCGATATGTGCAGTCGGACATCAGTCCGTGCAAGGCGTGACCAAACTCGTGGAAAATGGTGCGAGCTTCATCCAGACGCAAGAGGGAAGGCTGTTCATCAGTAGAGGGAGTGAGTGAACCCACTATCGCAATGTGGGGCGGACGCATCCCATCGGAATAGAGACCTTGGCTCTGGAAACCGGTCATCCAGGCACCGCCACGCTTGGTATCGCGGGGGAAAAGATCCAGATAGAGCAGACCCAAGAAACTGGAATCGTTGTCATATACTTCCCAAGTAGTAACATCCTTGTGATAGACAGGAATGTCGTATACTTGTTTGAGACTGACTCCGTAGATAGTTTTGGCGATTTCGAACAATCCTTCCAACACGTTCTCGACCTTGAACCAAGGGCGCAGTTGTTCGGGATCGTAACTATACATTTTTTCTTTGAGTTTATTTGCATAATAGCCAAAGTCCCAGGGCTTGAAGTCTGTGATGCCATCTGTTTTATTCGCAAAATCGACGGTTTCTTTCACTTCTTGTATGGCAACGGGATAGGCGATGTCATATATTCTATTCAAAAAGTTGATGGCTGTTTCCGGAGTCTCTGCCATTCTTTCTTTGATCACGTATTCGGCATGAGTACTAAATCCTAAAAGCTTGGCACGGGTGTTGCGCAGTTCGACGATGCGTTTGATATTGTCCTGATTGTCAAATTCGGTGTTAAATGCACGAGAAGCGTAGGCTCTCTGCATGATCTCCCGGTTTGCACGCTTTTTGCAATAGGTCACGAGGGGAGACATACTGGAAGGTTGCAGGGTAAACAGCCAACCGCCATCCTTGCCTTTTTGCTTTGCCATAAATGCTGCTGAAGCCAATGCTCCGGCAGGAATTCCCTCTACATCTGCAGGATCTGTGAGATGCAGTTCAAAAGCGTTGGTAGCACCCAACAGGTTATCTGTAAACTTGGGGCTCAGTTTGGAGAGCTCCATATCGATATCCTTGAGCAGATTTTTGTCTATATCATTGAGCAAGGCACCGTTGCGGATAAACGAAGTATAAGTCCTTTTGATCAGGCGATAACGCTCTGCGGCTTTCAACGCATCTCTATCAGCCAAATCAATGGGAAATGAAGGCGCAGGTACATTTGTCACTTCGAGGTCGTAGATAGCCTTGACCCGTGCAAAGATCGCCGGATCTGTCATGATGGAATTGCCAAATTCTGCGAGCATGGGGGAAATCTTCTGGGCGAGTGCTTTAAATTCACTGTCCGACTCTGCAGAATACAGATTGTAGAATATCCCGGTGGCATAGTCCAGGGCTTCACCCTCGACATCCATTGCCAGGATAGTGTTTTCAAAAGTGGGGGCAGTCTTGTCTTTTTTCAGCTCTTCCACATGTGCTTTGGCACTTGCAAGTGCTGCTTCGATTGCCGGCAAAAAGTGCTCGGTCTTAATCTTGTCAAAGGGTATGGCTTTGAGCCGGTGATTGTTAACTAGCTCTAGGAGAGGATTGTTGTTCGTAACCATGATGTATCCTTTTATTATTAATTTTTATCTATAGTGACACTAATCCATGCAATCGGATTCCGTCAAATCATTTCATATCTCAGGCTATGATGCCAATTTCATTCCATTCCGATTTGTTATCTATCTAGCAGTAGTACCTGATCCAATCCGAGGTGATCCCCTCGTGAACCCCTTGTGAAGCTCTCGTGGGACCTGGGAATCGCCAGAGAAGCAGCTCCGCAAGATCTGAGATTGCACCAGTGGAGCAGGACGCCGATCCCGGATGGAAGATCATTGTATCTGGCCTTTACACGAAAGCTCGGTCAGGAGTAGCCTTTCACATCTGTAGCGAAATGTCAAAACGCTGCCATTCGGCACTGGCGCACAGGGTTAGACTTGTGTTGTTCGTGAATCCAGTGCAGTTAGTGCCAAAGCCCCATCCTCTTGGGTTTTAGCAGAAAATTCACTCCATCTCAGGATTATCCCCTAAGAGTCTAAGTATTTGATAGAAAATAACTTTGACACTTTCTTGCAAAATAATGGTTTTTTCCGTAATAATCCTTGTCAAAACTCCGCATTTGATTAATATAGGCCATGTACAAGGAATAAATCACAGTGTGTGAGGAGATAAACCATGAATAGGCTTGCTTTTATCGCGTTTTTTACAGTTCTCATGATCATTACGGTTTCAGCGTCTGGACTTTCGACCAGCGACGTCGTATTAAGGCATCAGAACGCTATGCTAAACGCGGTCCACAATCTGCCCTCTGCTATGTCCGGACCCCACTGGGGGCGGAATGTGCCATTTCTGGACACTATGGAAATTCAAGATTTTATGTCCTCCACCTGGCAAGACCAGGAGAGGCTATTCTTTTCTTATGATGAATCTTGGAGAATCACATCACTCCGGGTAGAAATCCGGGACGCAGAAGAGCTTAACTGGGTAAATAGCCAAAGATATATCTATTCATATACAAACACAGGCTTTACAGATCAGATCGATCTGGATTCGTGGGACGGTACGGACTGGATCACCGTGGCTCAGATGGAATACATCTACGAGAACGATAGGCTGAACAGCATTATCGCCTCTACCATCGAGGGCGAGCAAGCAGAAGAATTTCTCCACCTCAACTATTTCTACGATGCGGTCAGTGGACGTTTGGACTTTTACACAATTATGCTAATGCTAGATTTATCCAGAATCGGGCTTTTCTTGAAAGCCAGCTTTGAATACGATATCCAGGGTAGAGTCATTACCACCACCTCCTATTCAATGGATGATGCGGAACAATGGGTTCCGGAGGATAGAAATACCATAGCATATCACCCGCAGGACAGTAGCACTTATACGGATTTTTACAATCAACTCATAAATCAATTCAGCTTTAGTGAAGGTGAGACATTTCCTACAAGTTCGGTATTCTATTTGGATGAAGAAGTGGGATACTACTACGACTACCCTGTCTGGACTCAGTCCTACAAGACCCAATATGCCTACAACGAAGATATGCTGCCACTCAATGATATCGGCTATAGCTTCAATAATGGGCTCTGGACACTGGATAGCAGGAATGATTTTACCTACTACGAGTCTCCGACCGTGCTCGATACCTGGACCTATAGCTATTATGATGCCGGGCAGCTGTATCCGGAGGAGCGGAAAGTCTATCACTGGGTGACGCCTTCCGCCAATCATGACCCCTTAATCCCCAGTTCTATCCTATCTATAGGCGCATATCCCAATCCTTTTAATCCGTCCACAACAATATCCTATGAACTCACCAAAGCCGGTGATGTCTCCATTGATATTTATAATCTCAAAGGCCAGAAGGTTCATTCCTTGCTGCGTGGTTATGCTGCCAAAGGTGATCACACGGTGAAATGGGATGGCAAGGATGATGCAGGGCGGGATGTAGGTTCAGGATTGTATATTGTGATTCTGAAATCTGCGGGGAACAGCAAGTCCACAAAGATTATACTATTCAAGTAACTCTTGTTACCCTGATATTAACGGCCGGAGATTATGACCCGGCCGTTTTTTTTGTGGTTTATAAGAGATATATCCTTGACATATAACTAATATGTAAAATTAATGCCCAAACTCAAAAGGAGTACCAGATGAAAAGAATCGCTGTCATGACGTTGTTTTTTATTATTACCTTCACGCTCTTTAGTACTGAAGTAATCACACCCACTTGGTCAATTGAGCAAGGCTCAACTGGAACTGATTATGGGTTTTATGCTACCCAACTGCCAAATGGGAATATTATATATGCCGGCTCGATTTATGCTGCCACTCCCGTTGCAGGTACTTACCCTCGTGTAGTCTGCGCGTCCGCCTCTGGAAGCATTATTTGGCAATACACTTATGCCAGAACCGATATCCTAGGTGCCGATACCCAGCCTGTATTTGTAGGTCTTACTCCTGATGGAAACATCTTTGTAGGATGCTCTCAATCCAATACTCCGCTCTATTTTCTGACCATTGATACCGCAGGAACAGCAATCAGCAGTACGGTTGTCACATCTCATGCAGTAGATATGATTATGGACAGCGATGGACGTGTGGTAACACTATCTTACTCTGGCTCCGCTGCCACCCAAGATTTTTACATTCGCAAATATACCACTGCCGGAACACTGATGGATACTGTAACTGCTGGTATTGCAAGCCGCATGGATACGCCATACTCGATAATGCAAACTCCTGACGGGGGCTACCTCGCCGTCGGAGCTACAACACAGAACAACGATGGTCTCCTGATCCGTTTCGACAGTGAACTGAATCACCTATGGACACGGCAAATTGATAATGGTAATACTGCCACTCAGGTCATCAATCATGCCTTTCAAACATCCAATGGCGACTATGTGGGCTGTGGAACTGAAGGCAACAACGGCTTTGTCTTTAAAACCAATGCGAGCGGAGTCTCCCAATGGTCTATTAATGCCACCAGCAGACCCTTCAACTTTATAAATGAAATGCCGGATGGTTCATTTGTGGCTGCTGGAAACACTTATGCAGCAAATTACGAATGGCACCCGCAAGTATATCGCCTCACTGCGGGCGGTGAGTATTTATACTCGGATAGTTACAGCGCTCGTTACGGAACATATAACTGCGTAATCCCGACCGGAGGTCACAATTTCACTGCCATAGGCAGAAAGAATACTCATACCGGAACCATGGGCTCGGATTGGATCATTACCGGCTACACCGGCTACATCGATAATGATATAGTCGTGACCGAAGTCTTACCTTTCACACCAGAGGGGGAAGGTGATAATAATGTAAACTTGAGCGTGGGACAAACTACTCACTTTTCGTTCAGCGGTTATGATCCGGACAGTCACACCCTCAGCTATACCTGGACTCTGATGACAGGTGAAGCTAATCAAATCGTCTCGACTACTTCTGCTTACGACTTTACCGCTCTGCTAGGACAGGTAGGTCACTCCTTTAATCTCAATCTGAACGTCTCGGACGAAACCCGAAACAACCTCAATTACACATGGCAGATCAATGTCATAGATCGTCCGATCGTGGTCACTGCTCTACTGCCCTTTACTCCTAATACACAGGGGACGTCCACCATCAATGTCATGGAAACCCTGTCGCAGGACTTTTCCTTTGTCGGATACGATCCCGATAGTGCAGATCTTACTTATGCTTGGACTGTTTATTACGCAGAGAATGGAGTCGTTTACTCCAATGCGGATGCATATACATTCACTACCTACAGTGGAGATGCCGGTGATTCTCGCCGCATCAATCTCACTGTCACCGATGGAACAGGCACTTTGAGTTACGACTGGATTGTCAATATCGGAGTTCTGATGTATCCTCCCTTTGCTCCCTACAGCGTCAATCCTTGGGATGCTTCAGGAGGTGTTCGCGTGGATAATGTGCCATCTCTCACATGGAGCTTTGGATGGGATGCTACCCACCCTGTAGAATACTCAACGCTCTATTTTTCCACCAGCCAAACGGCTGTACAAGACATGCTTGTCTCTGCCAAAGTGCTGGGAAATGGCTCCACTTTATATGAATATTACACTGCCCCCTCTAACCTGGCCTACAATCAAACCTATTACTGGAGAGTGATTGCTTCCAATGCTGCCGGCTCCACAATCGGTGATGTCTGGTCGTTCACCACCGAAGCTCTGATCAGTACATATCCCTATAACGAAGACTTTGAAGGTATGCAATTACCACCTGCAGCTTGGCAGAATCTGTACAATAGCTCCTCCGACGGCGGAATCAGCGGTAACAACCTCCAAGCCACAATGGGTGGCGGTTGGATGCAAGCTTGGGACTCCGCATTGATTCATAACGGCGAAAAAGCCATGAGTGTCAATAGCTGGCAGATGCCGGCATTTTACTGGATGACTTCTCCCTTGTTCAGTGTTCCCGCTGCTGCGGAATTGCGCTATTGGATCAATTATGAATGGACTATCGACAACCCTACAGCAATGTATGTAATGGTATATAGTCAAGGCAGTTGGCATTTGCTCAAGTCCTATACAGGCGTGGCAGACAACAATAGCTATGCCAGTCAGCAAACCATAGACCTAGGCTTATATGCCGGACAAACAGTTCGCTTTGCCTATGTCTATAATTCCGAAGTCGGTGGCTTACCCCTGGGTTTGGATGACGTGTCTATCACCGTGCAAAGCGGCCACACTGCCGATAATATCTCGGTCAGCATAAATTCAAGCGCTGCCCAAGTTTCATGGGACGTTTATCCCGGTGCTACAGGGTACTATGTGTATGAATCTCTCACTCCGAATGGTCCGTGGACACTCAAATCTACCGGAAGCGGCTACATTACACTAGGCGGCAGAGTGCGCTGGAATACTGTTAAAAGAGATGCAGCTTTCTACCGCGTGACCTTGATCCTGAATTAAGAACTGTATCATCAGATAATAGCAGGCTCCCAGTTTACTCGGGAGCCTCTTTCGTTACTATTCCACGAGACCGTTGCACATAAGTTCAATCTATCAGTTTGGTAGATAAAAGCCTCTAAAACGGTAATTTTAATGATCTATTCTTGGCCATCACCCCTCTTTTGGGTAGGGCTTCGCCCTACAACCCAATAATTCAATGGTCTCTCCCTGATAAAGCAATTCTGAATCTGGAATACTCTGGAGTGTAGTTACAATCAGCTTGATTGAAAGGAATTAGTTGCCTAACATGAAATTGTGCTTATTTTGTAAGGATCATATAAATAATAAGTGGAGACTATAAATGAAAATACTCGTACTATTTTATTCGACATACGGCCACATCTATCAGCTCGCCAAAGCCATGGCAGAGGGAGCAAGTAGTGTGGCAGGCATAGATATAGAGATTAAACGCGTCCCGGAAACCTTATCCGACGATATACTGGAAAAGATGGGTGCCTTAGATGCTCAGAAAGCGTTTGCAGCGGTTCCGATCGCAACAATTGATGATCTGGCAACAGCCGATGGGATCATCTTTGGAACACCTACCAGATTTGGAAATATGGCTGCACAGATGAAGGCATTTTTGGATGCTACGGGTGGCTTGTGGGCAAAAGGGGCCTTGGTGGGCAAAGTTGGCGGTGTCTTTACCAGTTCTGCCACTCAGCATGGCGGCCAGGAATCCACAATACTCAGCTTTCATACGGTGCTCTTGCATCATGGAATGCTGATTGCCGGATTGCCCTATGCCTTTGCCGGGCAATCAAAGATCGACGAAATGAATGGCGGCAGTCCCTATGGGGCTTCGACAATTACCGGAGGCGATG
>PHBQ01000082.1 GCA_002841975.1 Candidatus Cloacimonetes bacterium HGW-Cloacimonetes-1 | reverse complement strand
CATGTTGGCGCCCATCAGGGCCCGGTTGGCATCATCATTTTCCAAGAAAGGAATTAATGATGCTGCAATGGATGCAATCTGGTTTGGAGCCACATCCATCATTTGTACTTCACTCGGTTCCACTACAGGATAATCGGCTTCAAGGCGCGATTTTACTCTTGGATTAACAAAACGTCCATCGGAATGTAAAGGAGCATTTGCCTGAGCAATAATCCGGTCTTCCTCTTCCTCAGCACTTAAATAAAGTACTCCTTCGTTGGTTAAGTCAACAACTCCCTCATGAACTTTACGGTAAGGAGTTTCGATGAACCCTAAACTGTTAATCTTTGCATAAACACAAAGTGAAGAAATAAGACCAATGTTTGGTCCTTCAGGAGTTTCGATAGGGCAGACGCGGCCATAATGGGAGCTATGAACGTCGCGGACTTCAAATCCTGCGCGTTCACGAGTCAAGCCACCGGGTCCGAGTGCAGACAGCGCACGTTTGTGACGCAATCCTGCCAGAGGATTTGTTTGTTCCATAAACTGGGACAATTGCCCGGTTAAGAAGAAGGACTGTACGACCGAGATCAGGGCATTGCTATTGACCAAGTCATGAACGGTGATTTCATCTATATTCGAAATTGCCATTCTTTCCTGGACTATTCTTGCCACCATCGACAAGCCGGAAGCATACTGCTCTTGCAGCAGTTCGCCCACGGTACGTACGCGTCTGTTTGAAAGGTTGTCTATATCATCTATCTCATCTTCATCATGGTAGATGTTTACGAGTGTTTTAAAGATATGCACAAAGTCATCTATGGTCAGAGTCAATTTATCCAGAGGGATATCAACGCCCAAACGTGAATTGATCTTGTAACGACCTACTTCACCTAAGTTGTAGCGTTTTTCATTGAAAAACATACGATCTACCAAGAGCTTGGCTGTTTCCAAGCTGGCATCTTCACCGGGACGAATCAAGCTGTAAATCTTCTTGAGAGCATCTTCCTGATTCATGGTGGGATCTTTGGCAATGGTGTTTTCCAATACCTTTCTGGCAATCTCAAAATCATAGTCGATGACTTCGACTTGTTTGATCTTATGATTTTCCAGGACCTTGATCAGGCTGTCGCTAACGACTTCATTGGCCAAGGCAATGGGTTCGGGAATTCCTTCTACCGTGATATCCCGAAAGAGATTTCTGTTTTTAGCGGCTTTGAGTGCCAGTATTTCGCTTTTGTAAAAGGTTTTGCGGAGATCGTCATTGGAAGAAATGCCGATGGCACGGAGTAAAATAGAGACGGGAAGTTTTCTCCGTTTGTCGATATGAACATACATTACATCGTGGATGTCGATATCAAATTCGAGCCAAGATCCGTTGTAAGGGATCACCTTTGCGGAATACAATGTCTTTCCGCTTGGGTGCTTCTCCTCGGAAAAATATACACCGGGAGAACGCTGAAGCTGCGAAATTATTACGCGCTCCGCTCCGTTCACAATAAACGTTCCTTGCTCTGTCACCAGTGGGATTTCGCCGATGAAAACATCTTGTTCGATTGTGTCCTTATGTTGCTTCTCATCCTCGATGTATTCATAAATGGTGAGCCGCATTTTGGCTTTCAATGGCGCCTGGTAAGACAGGTTCCGTTCGCCGCACTCATCAATTGAGTACTTCTCTTGAAGAACGTTATATTCGATAAATTCCAACAGGAAATTACCCTTGGCATCCTCGATGGGAAAAATAGATTCAAAAACAGCCTGAAGACCTTTCTTTTCCCGTTTTAGGGGGTGGATGTCTTTCTGAAGAAAATCGTTAAATGAATCGACTTGCATTGCCAAAAGATTGGGAATCTCGACTTCTGTAATTCCGAGTTCTGCGAATCTTCCGGATATGCGGGAATAACTTTTGATCTTTCTCAAAAGCTCACTCCTTTGTGGTTATTAACCAACACTCTGGTAGTACTTGTGGGTCAAATTTAATCATTCCTAATTCGTAGGAACCCTTTGCTATCAATGAGTAGTAGGTAACTGGGATCTGCATAAAAAGTTCATGTCTTCTAATGCATTTTAGTCCAAAAAAAGTCCGGTAGGACTTTTTTTGGACATTAATGAAACTCGAGTCGTTTTATTTGACTTCGATGCTTGCGCCGGCTTCTTCAAGTTTTTTCTTGATTGAATCAGCTTCTTCTTTGCTGACTTTTTCAGCAACTTTCTGTGGGGCGCCATCTACTAAATCTTTGGCTTCTTTCAGACCAAGTTTAGTGATTTCACGTACGACTTTAATAACGTTGATTTTCTTGTCGCCGGCATGAGCAAGAATTACGTCAAATTCTGACTGTTCTTCTTTTGCTTCAGCAGCAGCGGCAGGAGCAGCAGCAGCTACAGGAGCAGCAGCTGATACGCCAAATATTTCTTCCATTTCTTTCACGAGTTCTGATAATTCAAGAACAGTCATTCCACTGATCAATTCGATGACTTGCTGTTTTTTATCGGACATTGTTCCTCCAGGTAGTATAATTAATTTTTAGCTGGCTTCAGCTTGGTTTTTTTTGGCTACGGCATCGACTGCAAGTATGAATTTGCGAATGATGCCTTGGGTGACGCCAAGTAAATTACTGATGGGTGCTTGAGCGGTGCCAACGACTTTGGCAAGGAGCTCATCGCGGGACGGAAGACTTGCTAAGTATTTCAGCTGTTCTTTGCTGAATACCTGACCTGATACGTAACCGGCTTTGAAACTCGGAAACGGTTTATCTTCCATTACTTCTTTCAAGAAGGTCGTCATGACGCGGGCAGGGGCAACTTCGTCGTTAAGACAAATTGCTACTGCTGTAGGTCCGACCAGATACTGATCCAATTCAGTAATTCCCAGCTCATTCAAGGCTATCTTGATGAGGGTATTTTTCTGAACCAGATAATCAACCTTGCTACCTCTAAATCTGTTGCGCAGTTGATTCACCTCTTCTATGTTGATTCCCTTATAATCCACCAGTACGATCGCGAGTGCGCCACTAAATCTTTCTTTCAAGTTTTTTACGATGTCGTATTTTATTGCTTGAACCATTTTCCTCTACTCCCTTAGCTTTTCGCTACCAAGGTTGCGCTTGCGACCTGTAATTTGACGCCGGGTCCCATGGTCGTACAAAGAGTAATGCTCTTTAAAAAGACACCTTTCAGAGTAGCAGGGCGTTCCTTGATTACAGCAGACAAGATTGTCTTGATGTTTTCGCGGATATGAGCATCTTCAAAGCTCAATTTACCAGCGGGCATATGTAGGTTTGCAAACTTATCTACACGATAAGTTACTTTTCCGCCCTTGGCTTCATTGACTGCTTTGATGACGTCCATTGTGACCGTACCATCTTTCGGGTTTGGCATTAATCCTCTTGGACCAAGCACTCGACCGAGCTTACCGATTTTACCCATTAGATTGGGAGTCGCGATGACCATGTCGAAATCGAACCAGCCACCTGTGATCTTTTCTAAAAGATCTTCCAATCCAACGTAATCGGCACCAGCCTGTCTGGCTTCTTCAGCTTTGTCACCTTCAGCAAATACCAGTACTCTCACCACTTTTCCGGTTCCGTGAGGAAGGACGAGTGAGTTACGAATCTGCTGATCGGCTTTACGAGGATCTACGCCAAGATTGAAATGAACTTCGACAGTTTCATCAAACTTTGAAGCCGGTAGGCTTTTCAAAACTTTGATGGCTTCGTCGAGATCAAATCTCTTTTGACGATCGAACATCGAATAAGCTTGTTCGTACCTTTTACTATGTTTCATTTATTCTCCTTAATGAATATGCTCTCCTGCATGTGAAGCGATCAATCCTCTACGAGGACACCCATGCTTCTTGCAGTACCAGCGATCATACTCATAGCGGATTCAAGGGAATGACAATTCATGTCCTGAATCTTGAGCTGAGCAATGTTTTTGAGCTGGCTTGAATTGATCTTACCGACCTTTGTTTTGTTTGGTACGGCGGATCCTTTGGCAAGCCCGGCTTCTTTTCTGATCAACACAGATGCGGGAGGGGTCTTAATTTCGAATGTGAATGATTTATTTTTTGCTACATAAATCAAAACTGGGAAAACCATTCCGGGCTGATCCGCAGTTTTTTCATTGAACTGGCGGCAAAATTCGGGAATGTTGACACCGGCCTGACCCAATGCGGGACCGACTGGTGGCGCCGGAGTTGCTTTTCCGGCGGGAAGCTGCAACTTGATTACTGCGACAGCGTCTTTCGGTTTAGCCATTTTTATTACCTCTATCTATTATAATGCTTTGTCTGGTGTTACCGGCATTTCACCGGATAAAATATATCGTATCACCGGGAATTGACCCGATGTCTATCTTTTCAATTGTTCGACTTGGTCGGAATTGAGCTCGACCGGAGTCTTTCTGCCAAAAACTGTTACATCGATGATCAGCTTGTTGCCATCATCTGCGACTTTATTGACGACGCCTTCAAATTCGGAAAAGGGGCCACCTATGACTTTTACCATGTCGCCGGGTAAAAATTCATTGGTCTTGGCTACTCTGTCTTTATCCGCTATGCCCAAGAGACGGTTGATCTCTTCTTCTGTAAGTGGAGTAGGTTCTTTCTTGTCTTTCACTCCACCCAGGAAATTGGTCACACCGGCGATGTTCAAAATATAGGTCTTGAGTTCCGGAGTCATCTCTGCTTGAATAATGACATAGCTGGTAAAGAGCTTTTTCTCCCGTTCGACTTTCTTGCCGTCACGGATAATAAAGGTCTTCCGTACAGGAACCAGGATCTCGCCAATCAGCTCACCCAGAGGTGTCCCGGCCAATCCTTTTTCAATCGTAGTCTTTACCTTATTCTCATGTGCAGAATAGGTATGAACAACATACCACTTCATCTATCTACCTTCTAAAACAGCAGATTAATGATGTTATTAAATCCCAAATCTACGAGGGATAAAAACAATGCTACTATTGTGGACATCACGATTACAACAATCGTTCCTTCTTTCAGGTCATTCTTCGTGGGCCAAGTCACGGACTTCATCTCGGCTCTTACTTCACGAAAAAAACGGGCAGTCTTTTCAAATTTCATAATACTCACCATTCTAAAATATTAGAATTATACAAACGAAGCTTTGTATAATGTGGCAGGAAAGACAGGAGTCGAACCTGCAACCCCCGGTTTTGGAGACCGGTGCTCTGCCAATTGAACTACTTTCCTGCACATCTATAAAACGCTACTTAGCGTTGTTTGTGTACTGTATGTTTCCGGCAAGATGGGCAAAATTTCTTCAGCTCCATTCTGTTCGGGTGCTTGCGTTTGTTTCTGGTCGTAGTATAATTACGATTTTTGCATTCTTCGCAAGCCAGGATAATGATATCTCTCATTACTAATTCCTGAAATTATTCGATTACGGAAGCAACAACGCCGGCACCGATGGTGTGTCCACCTTCACGGATAGCGAAGCGAAGTCCCTGTTCCATTGCGATAGGGGTGATCAGTTCAGCTTGAATCTGAACGTTGTCACCGGGCATAACCATTTTGACGCCTTCGGGCAATGTCAATGAACCTGTCACGTCTGTCGTTCTGAAATAGAACTGAGGGCGATAACCGGTTTGGAATGGTTTGTGACGTCCACCTTCGTCTTTGGTCAAAACATAAGTTTCGCCAATGAACTTGGTGTGAGGTTTGATTGATTTCGGCTTGGCAAGTACCATACCGCGTTCCATGTCAGTTTTGGCTAAGCCACGAAGCAAGAGACCTACATTGTCGCCGGCTTGAGCAAAATCCAAAAGCTTACGGAACATTTCGACGCCTGTGCATGTGGTTTCGATAGTCTCACGAATACCTACGCGTTCAAGCTTGTCCTGGATCTTGATGGTTCCACGTTCTACACGACCGGTAGCAACTGTGCCACGACCGGGGATTGAGAAAACGTCTTCCACTGGAAGCAAGAAAGGCTTGTCGGTTGCACGTTCTGGTTCCGGGATGTATGTATCGACTGCATCGATTAATTCTTGCAGAGATTTTTCACCTTCAGGATCGCCATTCAAGCCTTTGAGGGCAGAACCGCGGATCACAGGAATGTCATCACCGGGGAAACCGTACTTGTCGAGGAGTTCACGAACTTCCATTTCCACAAGGTCAAGGAGTTCAGGATCTTCAACTAAGTCGCATTTGTTCATATAAACGACCATTGCAGGTACACCAACCTGACGGGCAAGCAGGATGTGCTCGCGAGTCTGAGGCATAGGACCGTCATAGGCGCTTACGACAAGAATCGCACCGTCCATCTGGGCAGCACCGGTGATCATGTTTTTGATATAATCAGCATGACCTGGGCAATCCACGTGGGCATAGTGACGATTTGCGGATTCATATTCTACGTGAGCTGTTGCAATGGTAATACCACGGGCTTTTTCTTCCGGGGCATTGTCAATACTATCAAAGGAACGGAATGCCGCTCCACCGCTTTTGCTAAGATAAGATGTAATAGCTGCTGTAAGGGTAGTCTTTCCATGGTCGATGTGACCGATTGTACCAACGTTTACGTGTGGCTTGGTACGTACGAATTTCTGTTTTGCCATTGTTCCTCCTGGAATGAGTATTCCATTAGTTTTTATGTAATATCGTCTAATCCAAAGTGTGGAGCTCATGACCGGATTTGAACCGGTGACCTCCTCCTTACCAAGGAGGTGCTCTACCGACTGAGCTACATGAGCTTACGCAAAAAAATGGACATAAGCACCCAGGGTGACCACATCCTAACAAGGGTAAGGCATTAAAAAAATATTGGAGCGGGAAACGGGGTTCGAACCCGCGACCCTCAGCTTGGAAGGCTGATGCTCTAGCCAACTGAGCTACTCCCGCTTTGGCTCTTTAAAATATGGTGGAGAGGGGAGGATTCGAACCTCCGAAGTCGTCTGACGACAGATTTACAGTCTGTTCCCTTTGGCCGCTCGGGAACCTCTCCACAATATGGAGCCGATGAAGGGTATCGAACCCCCAACCTATTGATTACAAATCAATTGCTCTACCATTGAGCTACATCGGCTATGATGTCTAATCACACAATTTGACTTGCGGATTTTTGTCAATATCTTTTTGCACTAACACTCTATTTACTTAGTCAATTTATGTGAGTCATCCAATTCATGACCCATTTTCTGTCAATTAGAAAGTGAGAGAAATCCGCCAAAATCTGCAATTATCTGCCAAACACCCCGTAGCGGAGCATTCCGATGCTCCGTATTGATACACCTCTTCCCAATCTGGGAGCGTGCAGGATGAGGACGAGTTCCCCCAGTTACGGAAGAAGGGCGTACGCAATTCGCCCCTACTCTATACAACCGTCACGACGATTACTCGATATGGATGGCACGGGCTTTGAAAGTGGGAGCATTTTTCCCTGGGTCAAAGCTCTCGATCACTTTACAGGTCACGGCTTTCCCTACTTCTATTCCGGCATCGGGGTTATTGATATCTTGCACACTAAAAAAGAGATCTCCGATACTGCTGCGGATAAATCCCGATCTTCCATGGGGGAGGAGTTTCTTGATCGTACCGCTGATTCTGGACGTGGGAGTTGCGGGTTTCGGGAGCGGTTTACCGGGCTTCGCGGCATCCGGAGGCGTGTTGTTACCCTTAATAGATGCAGCATAACCAGCGTAGATTTCTGCAAAAGGAGGTAATTTGCTCGCCTCTAAATGGAACTCGGCAGCCGCGCTACTTAGTTGCTGCGAGATATGCCATTTCATCTGAACACAAATTGCTAGTTGTAAGCGCAGCATCAGGGAAGAGTTTTCGGATTTACCGAGCTTGGCATAGATCTTTTGCAAGAGGCCCCAGAGCTTGATTTTCATTTCCACTTTTCCAAAGGCCGTTGCCGCTTTTTCTGCAAAGCTGAGGGCATTACTCAGGCTATTCAGCAGATAAAAAATCTCCGCAAGCTCGTGGAGGACAAACCAGTCCCGCTTGATCTTGTTCACGATTTGCATCTGTTCCAGAGCTTTATCATAGTGTTGGAGTGCCACCAGGCAAGTCGCCATCCGTCTTCTCATCCACAAATCTTGACTGTAATGATAGCGGATTCCCAAGTTTAATGCTTTATTGCATACGTCCACGGCTTTGGAGTATTCTTCGGCTTCTTCCAGGGCTTTGGAATAACCGATATAGTATTCCTCCAATTGGGAAGGATAGGTCTGGCTGGGATCTTTTGCCGGAGCGGGAGTTCTCTCCAACAGTTCCGGTGATATTTTCTCACCGACCACGACACGTAGCTGGGGGCTGAGTAGTTTGCCATTGCGAAGGATGCTGATCACCGAGAGAGCAAGCGCATTTAGGCCCTTGACTTGGGGAGATAGTATTGCGATCTCATCGATCACGTTGATCAATTGCTCCGCCTGATCGTACTTTGACAATTTGATATAGTGGTAATACAGTGCCCAGGCAAATATCCCTTTCACGCTATCGGTATGGATCTGATCCACTTGAGCAGTCCTATAAACATCGATCAGGGATTTGTAGTCTTTGACTTTGTACAAACTGCTACAATATCCAAAGATCATCTGCGATTTCTGTTCCTTTGTGGCGGTTGCCCATGCCTGGCTATAGGCTATTATCGCGGCAGGATAGTCTTGACCATTCCACAGTGCTTCAGCCTTGTCTATTTGCTGTATATCATTTGACATTGGTACTCCTATTATCAGGTTTCAAAAAATTAAGTATGTTCCCGGCACTCTCGTGCGGATCTCAATATTCTGCAAGGCTCCGGGAGAGTGAATCACGAGGAACTCGGTTTCACTATCACCCATTGCCCGTTCTGGGAAAAGGGATTTGAGACAGGTATCGTCCTGATGGACTTAGCTCAAATCCCCTCAGGCGAATCACGAGCATCCAGATTACACTTCTTGTCTTTAGGAGTATTGTAGTCAAGAAAATTCTGATCCATGTTGCTGAGCCCCTCATGGGCGAGGTGAGTCCCATCGGGACGATAATTCAGATAGATAACATGGATTGAGGACAAATGGGACTCAGGTGCTATCGGATGTCGCCCACGAGGGGCTATGGCTGGGCACTTGGAGTTCATGCCGTCTGTGAGAGCTTTGGTTTGGTGCAGTTCTTCGCTGCGGACTGGATTTCAAAGGTCTTCGGCGAAGAGCGGGTCATCAGTTACCATTGAGTTTTGATCCCTTGTTTGTTGCAGAAATCCGTAGGGGCGAACGGCGGTTCGCCCGTTTCCATTTCGGTTCAATCCCGGATAAGACGAATCTAAATGTAGGGGCGAATGTAGGGGCGAATTGCGTTCGCCCTTTAGGATGTTTTCCACCCTATTAGCAACACGGTCGCAATACGGTCGCAATACGGACCCAATACGGACTTAGTCCGTATTGGGTCCGTATTGACACCGTAATGAGTCCGTAATGCAAGTAAGGGAAAAATTTGAAACTCCCAAAATCGGGAAAATAGTGTTGCCAGATCACAGCTCCTAAATATACTGTATTCATGAGGCTTTGCAACAATGTGAAACCTGAGATAGAGCACTCATAGAGGAACGAAAATGCAGAAATATATAATAGCCCTTTTCGCGGTATTAGTAACGGGGATCTATGCCCAAGCAGCGGATACCGTGGCAATTTCCACAGCAAAGCCGGCACAGAGTGCGGCAAACTTGTATTATGCGGCGGATCAATCCGTGCTGATAATGCCAACTGCCTATACCATGGAAAAGGGGACAATGGCGTTTACAGACTATGAACTGGCAGGCTTGCAGCTATCCAGAGCGATCACGCACAATACCCACATTACAGCCGCTATGGTTTTTCCCATAACTGCGGACTTGATCCGAACTTTTACGGTGGGAGTAAAACACAATTACTTCCGATCTCCCAAAGTGCAATCTGCTCTTTGGGCATCTTATATCATCGATCCCCATTTTTTGAGTATCGGGAATATACTCAGTATTGGATCTCCCCAAGCCAGCGTACATCTGGGCGTAGCTACGGGAACGGATTTTACACATGAGATCAAGACTTATATCCTGATGCTGGGGGGGATGAAAGATCTATCTCCCAGGATAGCTTTATTGGGAGAGATCATCGGTACCAATCAGGTGCTCGACGAAGAAGGAAATGGCTTGATTAACATCGGTGTGAGATTCAAGGGTCGTGACCTGAGCTGGGATCTCGGAGCTTTTCGACCCCTCAACATTGATGATGGTGGTGAATTGTATGCCCTGCCATTTGTAAAAGCTACTTACGTGTTTTAGAATAGATCAATTACAGGTGAACGTACCGGAGCTTGCCGAAGCTCCGTTCCAGTCCGCATTAGCAGATCTTCGTATCTGCGCCACCCCGGAGTGCTCATCGACACACGAAGGTGTCGAAATCCAGTTAGTTTCGGCTTGCCGACACAGGAAGGCAGTGGCTTTGGGCTGTGGTTGTTTGCTTATTCGTAAATGGGGTAAGCGGTGAGCAGGATGTTGCCGCGGAGGCGTTTGATACGGATGTGCTGAAGCTCCAGCGCATGGTCGATAGTAGGGAAGATGGGGGAGCGCAGCATTGAATTGCTGCCAGAAACCAGTTTGTTACCATAATAGATCATACATTTATCTATCAATTTGGCAGCCCAAAAGGATTCACTGAGCAGAGTTCCACATTCCAGCATCACCATATAGTGTTTGTTTTCGTGCAGAACTTGCAGTACTGCGTGCAAATCCAGTTTATCTCCGGTGGCGGGTACTCTATGTATGATTACACCGGCGGTGCGGAGAGCCACTTCCTTTTCGGTTTTGAGGCAAGCTGCAGAGATAAAGAGATATGTTCTTTGTGCGGAGAGGCTGTCCACGATCCGGCTTTGCAGAGGAATATCCAGATCCGGATCCAGGATCGCACGAGCGGGCTGTTTGAGGGGCTGTTTGAGGCGTACGTTGAGCTGGGGATCATCGCTGATGACAGTATTGATCCCGGTCAGGACTACATCCGATTCCTGACGCAGGTGATGGACGTGAGCGCGGGCGGCGGCATTGCTGATCCAACGCGACGAACCGTCTTCGGCACAGAATTTACCATCCAGAGAGAGTGCAGTTTTCCAGATCACAAAGGGACGTTGGCGCGTGATCCGGCACAGATAATACTCCAGCTGTTGGGTGATGCGATCGGCAAAAAAGCCTATTTCCACGTGGATTCCATGCTCGCTGAGGATGCGGATGCCCTTGCCATCTACCAATGGATTGGGGTCCTGAATCCCGATATAGACGGCACGGATCCCGGCGGCAACGATGGCATTGGCACAGGGGGGAGTTTTGCCAAAGTGGGCGCAAGGCTCCAGTGTGACGTAGAGTTCCGCATCAGTGGCAGCGGATCCGGCTTGGCGGAGTGCTATGATTTCTGCATGGTCACTGCCATAGGCGCGAGTGCTACCCTCGCCGATCACAGTGCCATCTTTCACGATTACGGCTCCAACGAAGGGATTGGGGGAGCAGATCCCGCGGGAAGTCTCGGCGATCCGGATCGCCTGTTTCATAAAGATCGGGTTATATGCCATTCTTCAATTTATCCAGATTGAGCTGTGCCATCTCGAAATCCGGATGGTCGATCAGGAGTTGTTCCCAGATCCGTCGTGCACTATCCATATCTTTCATGCCGGCATAACAAGCGGCGATATTGTTGACGATTTTGGGGTCATCCGGCTCCAGCAAAGACTGCTTTTGAAACCAATACATGGCTTCCTGAAAGTTGGAGCTGCCCAGATTGAGCATTGCCAGATGAGCATAGGGGCTTGCCCAGTGGTTATCGAGGGTGATGGCATTGAAAAAGTCCACTTTGGCACGGTCGTTTTGCTTGATCAATTGGCTGTGCAGACCGCCGTAATAATAGCAATCCGCACTATCCGGAAAGAGCTCCCGACACCGCTCCAAGACGTGCCAGGCGGAAGCTTCATCCCCATTGCTGAGGAAGGATGTGAGCTCTGTAAAGAGTTTGTTTTGGGCATAAAATTCTTGAGGACTACCGTTGATATTTTGGCGGATCATCCATTTCCCGTTACGGGGGCTGAGGATCAGCGTCCAGGGCGTTTTGTGATTGAGCTCGAAATAGACAAAGGCGGTGTTTTGATCCTCGGAAACACCACTGGAAATCACATCGTAACGATTGAGTTTGAGCAGCGGCTTCAGCTCCGAAAGGAGGGTGGCATAACGATCGGCAACTCCATTCAAATCCAGGTCGTTGATAGTAAACTGACGCAGTTGGTTCCATTCCATGGCTATCACCCGGTCCAGATAGGCTGCTGCCACCTCTTCGGGACTGAGGGATTGCGGCTCTGTAAACTGGATCTCCAGATGGAGTTTGTGTGCCAAATAAGGCAGGGGGAAAAAGAGCGGGAAGCGGTAGCTGGATAGCCATTTCAGCATAAAAGACGGATCGGAAGCTGCTCTTTGGGCAGGGGTTTCCAGATCGAAGAGCGGGTTTTTGTGATGTATCCACTGGTCTACATAGAGCTGGACCAGATGCCGGAACTCGGTATTGGAATCTGCCTTAAAAGCGGGGAAGGGGATGCTGTTGGCATCGATGGCGGGGACACAGTAATTGCATTCCGATGGGCATTTGCGATCGATTCTTTGTTCGTTGCAACAGCTCCAGCCCAGGTTTTTATTTGTCCGCAGGCAATAGCGAACCTGGCGTTCATCGTGACAGCGGGAACAACGGTCTTTATTGATCAAATGCAGCATACGCCATCCGGAGTGGGGGGGAGATTTCGTTTGTATTCGGAGTTTGAAATCAACTTTGCCACATGTTCATAGGTTTCGACGGAGTAGGTTAAGCCGGGGCTGCCATAGATGCTGATATTCTCTTCCGTGAGGGCATACAGGATCTCGTCCAGATCTTTGTAGCAGATGCCTAGTTCGCCCTCATCGGTCTGACCTTCCCAGAGATCGGCGGTGGGAGT
>PHBQ01000001.1 GCA_002841975.1 Candidatus Cloacimonetes bacterium HGW-Cloacimonetes-1 | reverse complement strand
AAGAACTTATTCATAGTTTTTACCTCTTTTTATTTATATATTGATTTGATTCTACCCCATGAAGTGCTCTGATTAAACACCGGTTGCATGACGGCTATATCATTGCGACTTCTGGGACTAAGAGAATATGCACCAAAACTATAAACCAATAGCCCTTGAATAGAGCTAAATTGATCTCCGGTTTTGATAGAAAAACGTTGTGTTCGATCGCCAAAAACACCTGGATAAATCAAGCATTGGCCGGTTCCATCGGTCACACCGAATCTTCCCTTGGGTCCTGATACTTGCGAACATGTAATATTGAGAACACGTACCAGTACTCCTTCGTAAGATTCAGCTTCATCGGAACGAATCAATTGAGATGTGGTTACGTTCATAAACTGCGGTACTGGGCGATTGGAATCGATTTTGCGAAGCTGGGCGACATCCTGAATACAGGTCATGCCAAAGACTTCATTCACAGTTCCGGAGAGCTGTACTTTATCTCCTATAGACACTGTATATTTGCGGTCGAGCACCAAGATCCCTCTCCAAGCTCCGCTGATAGATTCGCTAATAAAAAAACCTCCACCCTGGTAATTTGTCGCTACAACAATTCCCTCAAGTGTGACGGATTTACCTACGTAAGGAGAAGGATAGGTGTTGTCAATACCGGGTGTGGTGGTATATTGTATGTCAAATATCGAAAGTGCTGCCAGACTCCAAGAGGCTAACAGCACCAATATAGTTATACTGATTTTCATAATAACCTCTATGAGGCTAAATTATAGATATTCAGTTTGAGTGTCAAGAAAAATCGTATCTTTCCGAGATATATTTAATACCAAAGTTTTACATTTGCTGTACGGATCTGCTCTTCTATCCAATTATCGAACCAATTCGCAGGTAAATTCTTAGCAAAGCATGAACGGATTAAATCCGGATTATCTGCAGCTTTTTTGTTAAATCTAACATTTGTTACTATCGGCAACACTATCATCTTATCCAGTTCGTACGCTGTATATCGTTGATGCTTATGATACAGGCTGACGCTTTCAAAGTAAACGTCTTTGATGGGGTTGGTGAAGAGTGTGCTTTTAATATTCATATTTAGAGTTCTTTCAACGCGTAGCTGTTCTGCGGAGGCTGCTGAGATGGGATCTGCAGCGTTACGAGATAACCAATTAAGTGCCATCTGCTTTGCTACATCTACTTTTCTTGATTGTTCCAAGGTCGTGATGATACTTGCCTTTACACTTTCAATACTCTTGATGCTCTGAGTTTGGTTTTGCAGTACTCTGACGACAATCCAAGTTCCCAGGCGCTGAGAATAGATAGGGGTAAGGATGGCTCCGGGGCGGACAGAAGGTAGCTCGGAGCGTACTTTATTCACTACATCAAGATCATTTATCCAGAGCGAGTCCTTTTGCATAACAGCCGTACGGAAGTAGTCACAGTCCATCTCATAGGCTGCTTTCTCCATACCGATTGTGCGGGCAAGTTCACTCAGGTTTCCAATCATTTGTTTCGAACTATTGACAGTGTCTATACCAGGCCGGGGGACAATCTCTATCTCATTGATTTTGATCATGCTTTTGGTTCTGCTCATCACCTGAAAGATCATCCAGCTATTGTTTATCTGGACTGGATTGGAAACTTGCCCGTTGTCTAAATCTGCAATAGCGTGTTTGGTCTCCTTTGGTAAATCCATGACCAGAAGATAACCCAGACTGCCACCACGAATGGCTGATTCAGCAGCTGAATGAAGCTCGGCGAGTTTTGCAAAGGATGCACCATTCATGAGTTCCGTGTAGAGGGAATCTGCAATATGTTGAGATTGGAGACTGTCTTGAGGAGTGGGTTTGACAGGTAGTAGAGCGACTTCATATTCCAGCTTGGGAGTGGTCGCAAATAGCTTGGCATTTTCTTTATAATAGCTCTGGATATCCAGATCACTTATCCTCACAGTAGCTTCAGAGGGATCAAAGATGATCCAGTCTATGTCTGCAGAGCTATTGACGATGTCGCTGATCAAACGATATTCTTTTTTGGAAAGCATTGAAGAATCGATCAGTTTCTGCTTCAGCTTTTGGATGGGGATCAGGTAATTGTAATAATGCTCTTTAACGGGTTTCAAATTGACCGGAGTATCATAAAGCAAGGATTGTAAATAGAGACTACGGTCAAACTTGCCATTTGCCAAGAAGCGGGGAGAATTCTTCAGATAGTTTGGAACGTTGTTACTCAGTGTATCTATCAGTTCTTGGTTTGTGACCGTAATATTGTACTTCTTAAATTGGCTTTTGAGGATTACATGGATTGTGATATCCCGCCAAGTTTGCTTTATCATCTGCTGTTTCTCTTCAGAATCCGGAGTACGTCCTTTCTCGACCATGAAGTTATCAAAATGGCCACGATGAGCCGTCACAAAGTCTTGATAACTGATATCCGTTCCGTTGATTTTTCCTGCTTGATTACGACTTTGCACTGCACATGCAGACAATGTTATGAGGACAATTAAGAGAGTGATCAATCTAAATCTGTTCATTTCTTTACCTTATAGCTTCTCTTGTATTTCTTGTAGTTTACGCCATGCCTGACTAGGAGTGAGCTCGTTCAAGTCGATATCCTTGATTTCGGCAATGATGGCATCCTTGGCGTCAGTTTTGTCCATTAGGACTTCAAATATATCGAACTGGTTGATGTTGTGATTGAGCCTTTTGCGAATGGTGGCAGTCAATCCCTGGGGGCTGATTTCGTGCTCTTCCAAGTTTCTCAGGATGTCCTTTGCCCGTTTAATGACTTTATCGGGGATCCCGGCCAGCCGGGCTACCTGAATACCATAGCTTTGGTCGGCTCCACCCCGCTCGATCTTCCTGAGGAATATCATTTGGTCGTTCCATTCTTTGACAGCCACGTTGTAATTGGCTATGCTGGGATAGATATTTTCCAGCTCTGTAAGCTCGTGATAATGCGTAGCAAAGAGCGTGAGTGCTTTTTTGTATTTTTCTATATACTCGATAATCGACCAAGCCAGACTGAGGCCGTCAAATGTAGAAGTTCCACGCCCAATCTCATCCAAGAGGATCAGTGACTGCGGTGTGGCAGAATGAAGGATATTTGCCGTCTCTATCATCTCCACCAGAAACGTACTCTGTCCCTGAGCGAGATTATCCGATGCCCCAACCCTGGTAAACACACGGTCAAAGATCGGCAAGTGCATCTCTTTGGCGGGGACAAAGCTCCCGATTTGGGCCATGATGACCAGTAATCCTATTTGGCGGAGATATGTGGATTTACCTGCCATATTCGGACCGGTAATCAGTGCTATTCTGGTTTGGGTGCTATCCAGCTCGGTATCATTGGGGATAAAATCTTCATCTTCCAGCAGTTTCTCGATTACGGGATGCCTGCCATCGATGATATGCAACACTCCTTCTTCCGAAAAGACAGGGCATTGATATTTGTTTTGCCAGGCTATAAATGCCAGATTGGCATAGACGTCAATCTCAGACACCAGTTCGCCGAGCCTTTGCAGACGCATCAGATGTGAGGCAATATCCTGCCTCAGCTCTCTATATAGCTCGTACTCCAGGTTCTTGATGCGCTCTTCAGCGCTCAAGACCTTGGCCTCAAATTCTTTGAGTCTGGGTGAGATATAACGTTCCGAATTGACCAGTGTTTGCTTGGCAATATAATAGTCTGGGACTTTGCTTTTATGAGCGGCTGTAACCTCGAGGTAATAGCCAAAAACTTTGTTGTAACCGACCTTCAGAGATGGTATACCGGTTTTTCTCTTCTCGTCATCTTCCAGCTTTGCGATCCAGCTTTTTCCATCGTGAATGATCTCTAACAGCTCATCCAGATCACTATGAAAGCCTTTCTTAAATATCCCCCCATCGCTGATCGTATGAGCAGGATTATCCAATATCGCATTATCAATCAAGGCAACGATATCTTCATACGCTCCCAGAGCTGTGATCCAGGGATTGAACTGTTCAATCTCATATTTGGATAAAACACTCACCAATTCGGAGCAGATAATGAGATAGGATTTCAGTGAATTCAGTTCTTTGGGATTGATACGCAGCGCACCTAATCTTGATACGATTCGCGACACATCCCCAAAATCCCTCAAGGTCGTACGGAGATCTTTCAAATATGCGGTATTACTCTGAAACAGGGTAACCACATGCTGTCTGGCCAATATCTCTGGCTTGGAAAGCAGGGGATGGGTGACCCATTGGTGCAACAATCTCGAACCCATGGGCGTCTGAGTTTGGTCCAAAACAGAGATCAAGCTACCATGCTTGGTTCCATAGCGGATAGACTTGGTGAGCTCCAGATTACGGCGGCTGATCTCATCCAATTGCATATAGCTGGACAGGGAATAATATGTAAGGCCGGAAATATGCGTCAGTGGGTCTTTGCACAGAGACTGTACATAAGCCAACGCAGCACCCGCAGCAGTTGTGCCCATAGTTTTGTTCAGTGCACCATAGCTTTCCAGGGTTTTGACCTTGAAGTGTTTTTTTAGCACCGCGGAAGCCTCACCGGGCTGGAACTGCCAATTGTCAAAAATCGTGATAGTGGTACTGTGCTCCAGTTTAAATCTCTTGAGCCATTCCTCGGTGGCAGTGTTGCAGACAATGATCTCGGCAGACTGCAATCTTTGCAATTCGCTAACTATCTCATCTTTGGTGATCTCGGTAAATACAAACTCACCCGTGGACATATCCAGGCTGGCACAGCCTATCTTTTTGGCGGGATCATCATAGTAAACAGCGCTCAGAAAGTTATTGCCAGAGCCTTCCAGGAGTCTTTGATCCAGGATAGCTCCCGGAGTAATAATCTCCGTGACTTCACGTTTGACCAGACCGATAGCTTTTTTGGGATCTTCCACTTGCTCACAGATTGCTACCTTGAGTCCGGCTTTGATCAGTTTTTCAAGATATGTATCCAGAGCATGATAGGGAAAGCCTGCCAAGGGAACAGGATTGTCCTCGTTTTTGTTTCGAGTGGTCAAGGTGATATTAAGCACTTTGGAAGTAGTATAGGCATCTTCAAAGAAGGTCTCATAAAAGTCACCCATACGGAAAAGGACTAATTTGTCCGGATGTGCCTGCTTCACGTCATAATACTGCTTCAGCATTGGCGTCAGCTTTGTTTCTTCTCCGGTATCCTTCTTTTTCATTTCAATTCTTGGTGATAAAACTATCTATATCATTGTCTTTCAGTTTGGTATGCGCAGCATCAGCATCCTGTTGGGTGTTATAAGGACCACACACCACCACCCAGGTCTTTTGCTTGTTTTGGAGAGCTTCATAATACACCGAAGGCAGTTCCAGACTTCGCATTTTGACCACGAGTTTGGATGCATTACTCTCGCTGGAGAAGCGTCCTGCTTGAATTAAATACTCACCACTGGGTTTTGCGTCTGCTTTCAAATCGGTCTTCTGATCGATGATTGGAAGTGGAGTGGAAATCGTCGGTGCGGTCCCGGTATCTACCGGTGTAATACTCAGCTCTGTATAAGGGTACAAAAAGTTTAGATCGATGGAGGATCCAAAGCTGGTTCTCAGCTCAAACAACCGATCCTCAATCAAATAGGCTACTTGTGAAAACTTGTTCAATAAATACCCGTCACGGTAACTTGCCACCGCATCTTGTCGATTTCCGGAGAGCTCATAAGCATAACCCAGCCGAAAATAGAAGAATTGCATATCAGTGGGGAAACCATTGATAGCCTTGAGCTTGTTGAGGGTTTTTACTGCACTGTTTGCTTGCCGGAGGCTGATATAGCTTTCGACGATCAAGAAGTAAGTATCTTCCAGATATAGATTGGTCTTGGAAAGGCGCAGAAAGTTCTCCGCATGATTGATGGCATTTTGATAGTCATTTTGTTGATAACTGCAAAAGGCAAGCCAATACGACTTTTCAATCATTTCGGTAGAGGTGATTTTCTTCAGATTGTTCATTGCTTGGGCAATTTCACGGTCCAGGATGTTCAGCTTTGCAATTTCTAACAGCGCCATTTGCCCGTATAAAGAGGAGGGATAAGTTTGGGAAACCAGTGCAAAAGACTTCATGCTGTTTGCTGTATTCTTTTCCAGCACGGCATTGTAATATCCCAAGAACGCTTTTTCATCGTTATTAGATGCTTTCAAGCTCAGCAAACTGCCGGCAAAAGCATCTATCTTCCCTGCTGTAAACAGATTCTCGGCATCCGAAAACTGCTTATCTATTTCGGCGCTCAGCAATGATGTAAAGAGTATAAACAACACTATGATGACTGTGGAGTGGGATCGACTTATCATTTTATACATTTTCGAATAATTCCATGTTTTGGTATAGCGCTGGTAACCGGCATCGCAAACTTTTGGTTTGGCTTTGTATCGGTAACGAGTTCGCCATCCTGATTGTATATTTTATCTACTGTAATCGTGATATCCAGAGTCAGATCCGGGAAAATAATTTCAATGTCCTCGCCCCTAGAGATTTTGGAAAAACAGTCAAACCATGCCAAGCCATCATTATCGGCATCATCCAGGGTTCCACAGAACTGCCATTCCCGTTCGTAGGTAGATGCTTCTCCGCTGGAAACCACGATGGACTTGTCTATCGCAGCCTGATCAAAGCCATTGATAAATCCCGTGTAATATGGACGGTGACTTACTTTATTGGCCTCGAACCATAGCCTTTGCCACATGCTCTCATCTGCCGGATCCGTTTTTACGGCTTGACGATAGATGCGCGTCAACTGGGCTACATAATAGAGGCTTTTCATTCTCCCTTCTATTTTACCCGCACAAATGCCACCTGCCAGGAGGGAAGGCACTTCGTTCAGGAGACAGAGATCTTTGGAACTGAGGACATAGGTTCCATATTGATCTTCCTGGATGGGAAAATTCTGGCCGGGTCGGGATTCTTCCACCAAAGCCCAATTCCACCTACAGGGCTGAGTACATTCGCCATAATTGGCACTTCTATTATTCAAAGCTGCACTCAGTAAACACCTTCCGGACCATGCAATACACATAGCTCCATGGATAAATGCTTCGACCTCCAACTCCGGTATTGATTCATTGATCTCGATCAATTCCTGTAAACTGAGTTCGCGTGCCGGGATGACTCTCTTGGCACCTTGTTCATACCAAAATCGGGCACTATGCAGATTGGTGGTATTTGACTGAGTACTGATATGCAGCGGAATCTGTGTCCGGGATCGGATCAGATGAAAGATCCCGGGATCACTGACGATTACGCCGTCGATTTCTGTATCAGAGAGCCACTCGATAAACTCCGTGAGCTCAAACCAATCCTCATTGCGAGAGTAGATATTGAGAGTGAGGAACAATTTAGCCCGGTGATCATGACAAAATTGGATGGCAGTCAGCAGGTCATCTTTGTTCAGATTTCCTGCAAACGCCCGTAAGCCAAATTTTTCATAGGCACAATACACCGCATCGGCTCCGTAGAGCACGGCATATTTGATCTTCTCGAGATTTCCACCGGGGGACGTGATTTGCATTAATTGCTCATTGAGTTCAACATTTCGTTATTTGTGTCTGTCACTTGCATCTTTTTTCGCAGGGTTTCTATGCCTTGGACGGGACTGATCGTCTTGAGATATTTGCGAAGCACATACATACGGTTCAGTTCATTTTGGGTCAGGAGCAGTTCTTCTCTACGAGTACCGGATTTGACCAGATCGATAGCGGGGTAGAGGCGCATATCGGAAATGCTGCGATCCAACACAATTTCCATATTACCGGTACCTTTGAACTCTTCAAAGATCACTTGATCCATTTTGGAGCCTGTATCGATCAGAGCTGTAGCGATAATGGTGAGACTTCCGGCTTCCTCTGTATTACGCGCGGAACCAAAAAACTTTTTGGGCTTGATCAAGCCGTTGGCATCGACGCCACCGCTCAATACTTTGCCGCTGGAGGGGGTTAAATTGTTGTAGGCACGGGCAATACGGGTAATACTGTCCAAGACTATAATCACATCCTGTCCCAACTCTACCATCCGCTTTGACTTTTCCAGTACCATTTCACAAACGGCTACATGGTTTTTGGGAGATTCGTCAAAGGTGGAACTGATTACTTCACTATTGCCGGGTCTCAAAATCTTCTTCATTTCTGTCACTTCTTCCGGACGCTCGTCCACCAAAAGCACGATCAAAAAGACCTCGGGATGATTTGTCAAAATTGCATTTGCGGTATCCTGCAGCAGAGTGGTTTTACCAGTTCTGGGAGCTGCCACGATCAATCCTCGTTGTCCCTTTCCGATCGGTGTAAAGAGGTTCATGATACGGGTGGAATAGTTGCGGGGATCATATTCCAGATTGATCCGTTCGGTAGAATAATAAGGTGTCAGTTCGTCAAAACTGCGCAAATCCTGCAAAGCGGAGGGCGTGCCATAGTTGACGGCTTCGACGCGTAACAGGGCATAGTATTTCTCCCCTTCTTTGGGAGAACGTACGGGACCCGATACCATGTGTCCGTTTTTCAGGCCAAATCTACGAATCTGAGTAAGTGATACATATACATCGTCACGGCCGGGGTTATAGTTATTATTGGGGAATCTTAAGAAGCCAAACCCATCTTCCATGATTTCCAGGCAACCGGTGATAAAGGCAAGGCCTTCCTGCTGGGCTTGGAATTCAAAGATAGAGAAGATCAGGTCTTCTTTTTTGAGTTGAGAATAACCGGTGAGACCGATTTTCTTGGCGATTTTCGTTAGTTGTGCTTGAGTCAGATTGAAAAGATCTTCTTCTATTTTCATGGTAATCTCCTTATTGTTTGTGGGCTAAAATCAACAAGCGGCTGGCGCTGGCGCAGCCAATTTCGTTGATGCGATTTATCAATTGTTTTCCCTCTGTTACCAGGGAGCTTGTATTATCCATAGTTTCGAGTCTTTTGATGGTGTCCGTGCAATTGCGGATCAGGCTCTCGCAGGATTTTACTTCTTTGGGGTTGTCTGTGGGGTAATAAAAATCTTCTATCGATACGTTTTTTAATGGCAATTTATTGACGAAGCCAATGATCTCGTCCTTTTTAAAGGTTTCATTATGAGGGATGTTTGAGATTCTATCAATCTTGGAGATCCAATGATGCATATTGATGTGGGTACTTTGTGCTTCGGATTGTTTACCATCCCGGTACATTTCGGTCACCAACAGCAATCCTCCGGGCTTCAACACTCTCAGCAATTCACCGAGAACTTTGTTGACATCTCCCAAATGATGCAGGGAGTTCGAGATGGTGACAGTATCAAAATAGCCATCTTCATACTGGATATCTTCCAGATCCATTTTAAAAATCTCTATATTGTTTTCCGGGAATAGCTTCTCCGCATGGGCAACAGCTTTTTCCGATACGTCAATTCCAATAATCTGAGTATAAGAGCGGAAGCTCTGTTTGATGATTTGGATGAATTCTCCACGACCGGTTGCAGCATCTAGCACTTTACCGCCATTGAGTTCTGAGAGTTGTTTGAAAACGTCTTTCACGGAAATATCCCCTTACTTGTTTATTAATTGAATAATCATAGTAGCTCAACACAGCCCTTGGCAAGTTGAATTTGGCACTGTTAGCTTTCAGTGCATACAAAAGTCAGCTTTGAATTTTAGTCAAGAACAATTATTCAGAGACCAGAACATCAGCCTTGCCAGATAGTATCTCACGGCTGCAATCACTGTCCAATCCTCCCGCTTTGATACTTCAAACTCTGGTGCTGGGGAGGAATTTGCCACGCTCCACCCGGGTCTCCACGAGGGAGTCACGAGGGAAGCACGAGGGGATCACCTCGGATTGAAGTAGGGGCGAACACGCCATATATATAATGGCTCCCGGCAAAAACTGTGGGTTAAAGCATAGGCTACTATTTACTTTGGTGTCGCTCGTGAAGGGCTCTACCGTGGATCGTTATGGTTCCACTCTCAGCAAGAGCCCTGGAGGGGAGACACATACTTGGTTCCGAGTGTCATTCCATGTAAACATGTATCCTTGCGGGGAGTAAACACTATGCGATCAAGTTATTGTCATCAGGTGTGTTACGTAAGTCACGAAGCCAGCGTTACCATCTGTGCGGTAGTCACTTACAGATACTATGTGCCATTTTACAGAGTTGATGCACAAAGTGTCGCAAAATGAAGCCCCTTGCAATGGAAAACTGTACTTCATCAATTCCTCACACCACGAAGTGTCGCAAAACAAAGCCCTTCATGGGCGATGTAGTATTAGCGAGGGTGCGGAGCGCAGCGTAGCCCCTCGTTAGGGCACAAACAGCCTGAGCCCTGGAGGGGCGACACGCAGTAACATTATTATAGGCAGATACTTAACTCGCCCTCACCCCCGACCCCTTTCCCAAAATGGGCGAGGGGAGATCTTGGCTTCTTGACGAAGTATTTGATTTATCCTTTGACAGAAAACCGCTCAAATTTTATGATAATGCCATACTCAAATTGGAGCGAATAAATGTCTTTTGTGCATCTGCATAACCATACACAATACAGCCTGTTAGATGGCGCATGCCGCGTTGATAGAATGATAAATCTGGCCAAAGAATACGGTATGCCGGCAGTAGCTATTACGGATCATGGCAATCTGTTTGGGGCAGTGGATTTTTACTATGCTGCCAAAAAGGCCGGTATCAAACCTATAGTGGGTATCGAGACTTATATCATCAACCACGATTTGGATGATGAAATGAGTAAAAACGACACTCGCCACCATTTGATTTTACTGGCTCAAAATCTAAAAGGCTACAAGAACCTGATGAAACTGTCTTCCAAGGCGTTCATCAATGGCTTCTATTATAAACCACGAATCTCAAAAAGCCTGCTGAAACAATATTCAGAAGGGCTGTTCTGTCTATCCGCCTGTGTGAAAGGAGAAATCCCCACTTTACTGATCAACGGACGCTACCAACAGGCCGTGGAAACAGTCATGTGGTTCAAGGACGTCTTTGGCGACAAATTTTATCTGGAGTTACAGGATCACGGACTGGACATCGAAAGAGCAGCAACTCCAAAGCTGATCCAACTGGCAGAAGAGACCAATACCCCAATGGTGGTGACAAACGACTGCCATTACCTGCAGCAGAAGGACTCGGAAGCTCATGATGTATTGCTCTGCATTCAGATGGGGAAGACCCTGAACGATCCTGGACGCATGCGCTATAGCACCGATCAGCTGTATTTTAAATCTCAAACGGAGATGGAAGCTCTGTTTCCGGATCAGCCGGAAGCATATACAAATACCCTGAAAATAGCAGAGATGATAGATTTGGAACTGGACTATAGTGAATTTCAACTGCCCAAGATCGACATCCCCGCAGAATATTCCGGGATGGGCGACTATCTGAAACATATATGCTATACCAGTGCTGAAGAAAAGTATCCCGAAGTGACGCCCGAAATCAAGGATCGCATAGACTATGAATTGGGTGTGATCGGCAAAATGGGCTTTAACGGCTATTTCCTGGTAGTAAAGGACTTGATCGACAATGCCCGTTTACAGGGTGTCCCGGTAGGTCCCGGACGCGGATCTGCAGCCGGTAGCATCATATCTTACCTGACAGATATTACGAGGATAGATCCCATACATTATGGCCTCTTCTTCGAGCGTTTTCTGAATCCCGAACGTATAGGAATGCCCGATATAGACATCGATTTTTGTACCCAAGGCAGAGCCAGGGTGATCGACTATATGGTTCAGAAATACGGCCGGAATAGCGTTACGCAAATCATCACGTTTTCCACGCTGGGGGCCAAGTCTGTAATCAAAGATGTCGCCAGAGTGATGGAGATTAGTGCTGTGGATGCCAATGCACTCACCAAGACCATTCCCGGGGGGACGAGCTTGGAAGATGCATACAAAAGCTCATCTGAGTTTTCCACCCTTATTAATAGTAATGACCTCTATCAAACCGTATATATGCATAGTTTGGTATTGGAAGGATTGATCCGGCAAACCGGTATTCACGCCTCGGGATTTGTGATTGCCCCCGGTGATCTCACGGACTATGTACCCCTCTCCGTAGGGACCCAGAAAGAGGGTGAGAATTCCATCTTGGTGCAGTATGAAGGTAAGTGGCTGGACGAGCTGAAACTGCTCAAATTGGACGTCTTGGGGCTCAAGACCCTGACTCAGATCAAAAAAACTGTAGATATGATCCGTGAATTCCACGGAGTAGATATGGATATAGAACACATCCCGCTGGATGATAAAAGAGCTTTTAATATCCTGGCAAAAGGTCAGACAGACGGGATCTTTCAGTTTGAATCTGATGGCATGAAGAAATATCTGATCGAATTGAAACCGAACAAGTTTGAAGACTTGATTGCCATGGTGGCGCTGTATCGTCCGGGACCTATGCAATTTATAGAAAGTTTTATTGCCCGTAAACACGGCCGGGAAAAGGTCAGTTTTGATCATCCACTCTTGGAAAATGCCTTGAAGGAAACCTATGGTGTGACTGTTTACCAAGAGCAGGTGATGTCCATCTCCCGGGACATGGGTGGCTTTAGCGGCAGTGATGCAGATTCCCTGCGTAAGGCAATGGGTAAAAAGAAAAGTGAATTGATGGCAAAATTCCATCGGAAGTTCATTGATGGGGCTACTGCCAACAATGTTCCGATCCATGTGGTCGAAAAAATATGGCAAGAGTGGTTACGTTTTGCAGAATATGCATTCAATAAAAGCCATGCGACATGCTATGCGTTGGTGGCATATCAAACAGCCTGGCTGAAGGCACATTACCCGGTAGAGTTTATGGCTGCGTTGCTGTCTTTGGAAAATGAATCATCCGATATCACAAAGCTGATCAACGTATGCAAAACTATGGGTATCAAAATTATAGCACCCAATATCAATCGCAGTGAGAATGAATTTGCCGTACATGGCAAAGAAGTGTTGTTTGGTTTTCGGGCGATCAAGAATGTCGGTGAAGCGGCTATGCGCGCCATCATCGAGGACAGGAATACCAAGGGCAAGTACACTACAATTTTTGAGTTTTGTTCCAGGCTCGACAGCTCTGCCGTCAATAAATCTGTATTGGAGAGTTTGATAGCTTCCGGTGCTATGGATGAACTGGAGGGCTCGAGGGCTCAAAAATGGGCGGTGATAGAGCAGGCATTGCAATTCAGTTCCAATCAGCAGCGAGACCGTAGAATGGGGCAGACATCATTATTTGAATTGATTATAGAAGAAGAAGACACCAACGATATGTATCCCCCTCTGCCATCTCTGGAACCCTGGAGCTATATCAATCAGTTGGAACGGGAAAAGGAAGTGCTGGGGTTTTATATGAGTGGCCACCCCTTGAATGAGTACAAGTTCTCAATATCACATTTTGCAAATACCACTGCCCAAGAACTTGCCACCAAAACCGGTGATATTATCATTGCCGGAATAGTATCCAGCATTACAAAGAAAAGAGGTAACAAGGGTCTTCCCATGGCTTTCGTAGAGATGGAAGATCTGAGCGGGAAATTTGAAGTACCTCTGTTCAATCGAGATCTTACCCGCTTCCTGCATCTGATGGTGGTGGGGAAGGTGTATCTGATCATTGGAGCCAAATCTCAATATTCCAATTCCGAGGATACTACTTCCAGAGTGATGCCAAAACTGGTGGTCCCCATCGAAAATCTATCCGGCATTCTGAAGGGGGAAATTCGCATCAAGCTCAAAGACACCAATGTCACAAAGAAGTTTAACCACGAAATCAAAAGTTGGATCAACCGGGGAAAGGGGACTTTCCGACTGCGGTTTGATGTGCTATCCGAAAAGTTTAATAATTTCCGGATCGGATCCACTGCCTCTGGATTCTTTCCTGATGAGAAATTTATCACATGGTGTAATGATAAGGATATTGACTTGTCAATAAGTGTGCAGTATGATGAAAAGAGTATTTAGTTTCATAATTTTAGCGGTGATCTCCCTGAGCTTGTGGGGTCAAGACATAGCAATAGAGTACTACCGGGACAGGACAGACTTCAGAGTGATAATCCCCTATAAGAGCTTCATCTTTGGAAAGAATGCTGAGGTCGCCGAGTATCAGGTATCGATGGAGATCAAAGACAATACAAAGAAACAGGTGGGTAGACACGAAGCAAAAATCGTCATTTACAAGCATGCAGAGTTATCTGAATCTGCGATCCTGGTCAGGTTTTCGGATACGCTCAAATCCGGTAGTTACGTCGCTACTGTCATTATGAAAAACTTGAACCTGGGCGATAAAAGGTCTTTTGGAAGGACATTTACCCAGTCTGAGCTGACTCAGATCGGTCTGTCATATCTTGTGACTCGCCTATATAACATGGATATCATTCTGAGCTCTGGCAAAATGTTCAGTTTACCTTGGGAAAAGTGTTTCTTGTATCAAGGATATTCGGTACCAATCGATAGCCTCAGGCTTTTTGTAGATGGCTATACGAAGACTGTGGTACCAAGTGCCGGGAAAATTGTTGTCGATTTGACAGACCTGCTAAAAAACATAGAGAGCCCTCAGCAAATCCAAATCACAATCTTTGAAGGGAGGATTCGTTATAAAACGGAGCCCTTCTTCTATAGTTCATGGTTCTCATATGGTACCATTTATTCTCCCAAAGACCAGATCGAACAATTGAGGTACATTGCCACCCAAGCGGAGTGGAGATTGATGAGCAGATTGCCAAAGGCAGAAATGACCAAGGCCATAGACCAATTTTGGCTGGTTCATGATCCCAGCCCGGGAACGGAACGCAACGAAGCAAGAGAAGAATTTTACAAGCGTGTGCTGAAAGCTGATGAATCTTACACGATCCACACAAAACTAAAGGGATGGCGCTCTGACCGAGGCCGGATTTTTATTAAATATGGATATCCGGATTATGTGAATAGCGAGGTCTTTCCGGTGGAGGGATATCCCTATATCGTCTGGAATTACTCAAAAGACAATAAAGAATTTGTCTTTGTGGACGTCGGAGGATATGGTCAATACACATTGAGGAACAAAGAAGATGAAGAGTAAACAGTTTATCCTAATAGGACTGGCATTATTGATGACTGTGCCGGTTTATTGTGCCGACAAGCTCAATATGTATATAACGTACACCAGGTTTTTGAACAAATCAGGATCTACAGTGCTCAATATCGACTACCAAATTCCATATCGTAATATGGTATTTGTGTCTCAGAACAGCGGTTTTTTTGCCGAGTTACAAGTATCGATCAATGTAACTGATGGAGATAGTCTCGTCTTTCAAAAAGGGATCTCAGATAACATCGGGGTACGCAATAAACACGATGTGAGTTCTCCGCAAAAGTCCTATCTGAACCGCATCAGTTTGCTGGTCGATAGACCTGGCTACAATGTTTTGTTCAAAGCACAGGATGTGAATTCTGGGGCTGTATTTGAGTGGAACATCAAGGCAGATCCATTACTCCAGACGACAATGATCAGTGACGTAGAAATGTCTCAAACGGTTCGTGCAGACACTACACAGTTTTTGGAAAAATTCCAGCGAAATCACAAGCTTTATAAGGTGGAACCATCTGCTTTGTTTTCAAAGGAACAGGTCGATAGTTTTAGCCTTTATTTTGAGATATACAGGCATGAAGCGAATTCTGAAGCCAAGTATGTGGCCAATTTGTTAATAGAGAACGATGAAGAAATCGAGATCGAGACGAATTTGAGTGTATCAAGCGCATTGGCCGTGGAAGGCAATACGATTAAGATTCCGATCTCTGATCTTGCTCCGGGGGCACACCATGGGACTATCACGATTCAAAGCGGGGAGATAGTAGAACAGCGACAGTTTGAGTTTGTCATCTATGAAAACTCCGGTGGGCAGAGATTTATCTTTCCGGATCCCCAAGATGAACACTCTCTTATGAAGTACTTTCTGTCCTCGGGAATCGTCGGGAATTGGAGCAGTATGAGCTTGGAGTCCAAACGTCGCTATATATCTCAATTTTGGGAAGTAATGGCAAATTCAGCAAATCTCTCTCCCGAAGAGATGATTGGAATTGTACGTGAGAGAATTCAATTTGCAGACAAATACTATTCACACTTTGATAAAGGCTGGAAATCTGATATGGGCAGAATCTATATCAGAAATGGAGCTCCAGATGAGATAGAAAAAGATCAGACCACAGATGACACCCGGTTTGTGAGAAAAGACTTTCAGATTTGGAAGTACTCACTTCGAAACAACGCTGTGTATGTGTTCATTGATCTGCAGATGAACGGTAATTTCCGGCTTATCTTTGCCAAAAATGACGATATGGAACTGGATGTGAACGAAATTGAAAAGTATCTCGGTACTACATTTGATACTTCAAGGCTGAATAACTGATGGAGTTCAATAATCCCAAACCGGCAGGAAGGCATCATCAAAATGATGTATCTTATAGGTATCATCATTTGGGAAGTAGAACACAACTATCACGTCGAAACGGGTATTGAAGTTGTCAAATTCTGGATTTTGATTAATATAGTAAGAGGCAGTAAGACTGATATTTTTCTGCTTTCGCGAGCTAATGCTTGCCAATGCAGTAACCATAGAGTGTTGTTTCCGAGTTTTCACTTCGACAAAAACAAGGCAGTTTTGGATAGTCGCTATTATATCGACTTCACCATAAGGTGATCGAAAATTTCTGGCGATAACATTGAAACCTTGCTTTGTAAGGTGTGCCGCTGCAAGAGATTCACCTGTGACAAAAAGCTCATGTGGATTTCTATTACTCATAAAGAGATAAATAATCCTTGACGAAAAAAAAGTCAATCTTATTGTGAACCCATGAAAATAAAACACCGAAAGGTGGAGGGAAGTATGAAAAGAATAGTTTTGAGTTTACTTGCTGTGATAGCATTATTCAGTTGCCTAGAAGCGACCCCATTTACATTAACTGGAGAATTAAGAGTTCCAGATGCTTATGTGCTACCAAACAAAGCTGCTAAGTTCCAATTTAATAGTTACATCCGCAAAGAACAAAGTACCCCCAAAACTGATTTTGAGTTTATCCCATCGGGTATGCTCCAGGTTGGTATCTTAAATCGAGTAGAGCTCGGTGTAATGGGTGGCGATAACATGTATTGGATGCATGCAAAAGTGAAAATTGTCGAAGAGACAGTTTCAGTTCCTCAAGTTGCCATTGGCGTTGACAACATTGCTTCAAAAGCCAGAGAAAACAGCAGAATTATCCCTGTTACTGATGACCTTTACGGCAATCCCGATCGCTGTTATTACGAGAAAAATTCATTTTATGCAGTTGCATCAAAACAAACAGTACTCAGAGGCTTGTTTGGTATCCAGGAATTGTCCACTGTATTGAGCGCCGGCTTTGGTCGGAACAGATTTGTAGGTCAAATTCCACTGACGAAAAAGTTAGAAGGATTGTTTTTCTCTGCTGAATTCAGCCCCAACGCAAAGATGACATTCATCACAGAAATGGATGGCCATAACATCAACTTAGGTGCGAAATACAATATTAAAAATTTCTCAGTTAAATTGGGCTATCTGGGACTTGAAGAAAGCCTGAAAGATGACAACCCAAATCATAGAATTTCTTTGGGTCTTTCCTATCTGTTCGACAAATATGCTGATGCTAGAAGAAGACCCTCTATGCCTGACAGTCAAGTGGGCTCGGGAAGCTCAAACGTGACCCAACAGCAGGTGGGACAATCACAATCCGGTGTTCCAAATGCATCTGCTAATGAACTGATGGAAGAGCTGAGAAAGATTCGTGAATCTCGCGCAGAGTCACAAAAAGTACTTGAAGATCTTAGAAGACAGTTACTCGAATTAGAAAAAGAAGCCGCTGGCGAGTAAAATCGCGGGCTGTAAAATTGAAAAGTATTATTCATACTCCCTTATGGATATAGTATGTGAAGTCGAGATATGAAAACCATATCTCGACTGTCACGGTTTAAAACCTAGCATAAGATCGGGAAAGAGAGCATATATTATGAGACTACGTTTGAGTTTATTGACATTATTTGCAATGTTGTTTTGCTTATTTAACACAGCGTTCGCCCAAAATCAAGCTTCGGTAAGTGATACTGATTTAATAAATCAAATTAGAGAAGAGATACGGATTGAATCTGACATGTTCAAGTCCAATATCAAAGAAGCCAAAGCCATTCAGGAGCGAATAACCGCTTTAAAGAACTCTGGTAAGCCAAATGCAAGACTTCGTAGATTTATCGAAACTAACAATGTAGACAGTTTGCAGGCAGAGTTCAATAAATATGCAAAACGTATTGATAATGCTCTTTTACGAAACCCCGATGATGCTGAAAAATTGATCGCAACCACCAGATCTCTGTTTGGTGGGGTTGCATTTTTGAAAGACGATATCGATTATTATGACGGTGCTTTGTTGTTTTACCGAAAGGCTGATATCAGAGTGGTTAGTCACTTTGTTTCATTTTTAGCAAAATACAATGACTCAAATGTTCGGCCAAATGCTCTTGCCTTGTATCTGCGTTCGATGATTAACTTGAACTATGAACGCCAGGCCGATGAGCAATATACCAAATTGTATAGCACATTAACTTCCAATGAAATCACATACTTATTAGGTCACATCAAATTCTCACTAGCCCTGGACGCAGAAGCAACATTGTTGTTTACTCAATTGAGTGATGATCCGAGATATGGAACAGATTCAAAGCTCATGCTCGAGTTTATTGCTGCATTAAGTGGGTCGATACCAAATGCGATTAATAAGTTCAAAAATTTAGATGGTCAGTACTCAAACAATCCTTTCATTATTCTTGCATTGGCAAGGATGTATGTAAACAGCTCAGAGTGGAAACTTGCTGAAGACCATTACAAAAGATTTTATACCTTGGTAAATGACTATAGGGAAATCAACTCACAGTATGAATTGGTCTTGGCATATTTAAATTCTGGAGAACGAGCAAGAGCAAACCAGTTACTCGATGAATTACTACAGAGAAAGGACTTGGGGTCATACTATCCCACATTGTTATACCTGTGGGCAGATTTGAAAGCAGAAGATGGTAATTATGACGTTGCTTTAAACAAATTTGACGACTTCATTAGTTTTTCAGACGAAGCTAAGAACACTTTAATGCAAAAGAAAGCAATTCTGGACAAGATCGAAGCACTAAAGACAAGGCTTTATCAGAACCCTTCTGAGACATCTTACCAACAGATAAAGACTGAACTGCTGGCATTGAGTGACGAGCTTGCTATGATCCATCAAAAGCTGATGGCAAAATCAAGCGTTATATCCTCGGATGTGGCAGAACAGCTGTACAAGTATGAGATTCAAACAATATTGCATTACAAATCCCTCTTTGATAATTACGTGGCCTCGAACAAACTCCGTAATTACCCGGATAAAGGCAAAATTGCTATTATAGAGGCCCAAAACGATTTGTATGTGCAGGATGAAAAAGCTTTTGAGATCATTCAAGCCCTTCTTGATAAGATAATCAGCGAAAACTATGAATATCAGAGACATATAGCTCTGCAAGAAGACATCAATGTTTCTGAGGACATTTTGAGCGTAATCCAACAAATCAAATTACAAACATCAGAGCCTGCTAAATTGGCAGAACTTGAAACCAAAGAAGCAGAGTATTCTGCCAAGATATCTGAAAACAAACAACTTCTTGAATACTATGCGTTTGACAATACTCTGTCTACAGTCTATAAAGAGAGTTACGAAGAGTTTCAAGCCGAGAAAAAAGTATTTGAGGAACTCTACCCGGCTCTGATCAAGGCTTACACAGTCACGATCCCCAATAAAATTGCCAATCGTGAGATGGCTCTATTAAAGAAAGAGATTGATAGCTATGATACTACAACCAGCAACTATACAAGTGTAGTAAACTCTCTCATCAACTCATTGAATAAATCAGAAATCAGCATCGATTTTGTTCGTTTGCAGATGGCGTACAAGGATATTGACTACAGATCACAACAGCATGACAAGATCAAAAATACCATGGAGTACGAGCAGAGTGCAGCTATAAACAACTCCTTCCGGGAAGAAAGAATAGCCCTGCGTGACCGTTATACCAGCTTTTTGCAAAGAACTCCAAAGTTTAAGTACTTGCAACAGCCAGGCGGTTCGTTCCTGATCAGTGAAGCTAACCTCTTTTACAATATGGCTGAGCTCAGTTATGCTATTGACATCAACAATCCTCAGCTTGCATTGGATTACTACACAAAAACAAATGAAGCAGATCCAAACTTCTATATGCGTGATGCGGTTTTGTACAACATCGGTTATATTCACAGTACTTTAACCAAAGGCCGTATCGACAGACTTACAGACAGCTATTTTACACTCAATCCGACGGACTATAGAAGGCCGGAGAGCATTCGATTAAACGAAGAAAATCTTTCACAAACCTTGAATGCATACAAAGAAATCGCAGATAATTACACAAATTCCCGGTACTATGACGAAGTGATTTTAAGACTTGGAATAATATACTTCAATTTGGGTGCTGATGCTGCAGAACCGGCAATTTATTATGCAAAGGCAAAAGACTATTTCAATATGCTCATCAGTAAAGATGGAAGCAGGTACCAATACGATGCTCTCTATCAACGCGGTTGGGTTAATCTGAATGGCAATGACGAGAAGTCATATCAAGATGGATTAAATGACTTTGTGAGTATCCTGAAGGCCATCAATGATGGGAAGATTACCAACGAGACTGACATAGACGACTATACTCTGAGTGCCATAAAAAATATCGCTTACTGTTTAGTAGCTCTGGATCGCGGAGATTACCAAAGCAAACCTCTGGGAACAGAATTTGTGATATCAGACTTGGCAAAAACAACCAGTAAAGACGTACTATTCAAAGTTATTGACAATGCTGTAGCAGGAAAATTTGAACTGGATGCTCCCATGCAGGCAGCTGATTTTATGAGGCTCAAGATTACAGTAGATCCGCTAGCGTTAGACAATCCGACTTTGCTTGATTCGGTTTTTGCTATATATGTCAAATACCAAAATCAGTTAAGACCCGGGGACGACATCTATGCTCTTCGAGATAGTATATACATGGAAATGAAGACCAGTTATAATGCTGAATCTGCCTGGTATGCTGCAAACAAGGATAAGCAAATTGACCCCCAACTCCTGATAATCAGAAAAGCATACGATAGTATCGACTTAAGGCTATATAACAACTTTTACAAGAATCCGAATGCCCTTACTTATGCGGCTTATAACAAACACATTGTTGATTATAGCAAGTATACAGCATTGTTAGGAGATAGTGTGTCTGTGTGGGTCGCGAACAAGGCACAATTGAAGGCTACTCTTAGCACATACCTAGCAGAGAAAATGCCCACGATAGCCAATTATATGCAAGCAGTTGGTGAGCTACACTGGTTTAACGAAAAATACCCGGATAATAGTGACTTCTTTGTAAATGAGGGATTAGCTTTCCAATACTCCGAGATGGTTTTTAATAAGATTACAAATCAGGACAGTACTGCTGTACAGACCGAAGTGTTACCGCAAGAATTAGCAACACCAGAATCGCTTTTCGCTTTTTATAGTTCTGCTGCGGACAGATATATGACCATTCTCTTGTCGGATAAGTTTACCAGCAAAGAACGCAAATTAGATTATATCACAATTCAAAGAACCTTATCCCAATTAGAATATCAGAAGAAAATGTATAGCGCAGCAAAGCAAAGATATATGAAAATCCTTGAATTGCCTGATGGCGCTGACAACGCTACTATACGGGATACATATTTAAAACTGGCCCAAATTGCTATTGACGAACAGAACTACACTGAATCAGAGAACTGGTATCGGAAAGCTGAACCGCTTGCATTAAGCAATGCTGATAGAACTCTTATCCAAAGCAATGTACAAGTACAGATTCAGAGCAGCATTGAACAGGCGACCAACAATAAAGATTATGGTAAGGTTGCTCTTGAAAACATGCGACTTGCTGGTGAGTTTGAAAAAACTGAACCCGCCCGTAACCTGAAGTATAGAATTGATGCCTATAGTGCCTATCGGGAAGCCGGCAATTATCAAATGGCAATTAATGTATTGAAAGATCTGGCTATCCAAACAAACGATGTTACTCAAGCCTTTGATTTTTACAGAACTGCGTGGGTTATTTCTGATAGTTTAATGACAGATGCGGTTCAAACCAATGAACTAAAAACTGCATTTATGGATAGATTTCCATCAAGCAACCAGACATTCAATTTAAGACTACGTGAAATAGTAAAACTCGCAGAGAATCCCTCCAATAAAGACAGAGTGTCTGAGTTATATCTTGGTCTGTATAATGATGTAAAAAACAATGCGATTGTTGCAAACGCTGACACGCCGTTACCTTTATTGTATAGGTCAGCCATTAACGTCTACATCCCCGCAGATTCCAAAACTACTATACCACCTGCTGAGATAGCAAAACGCGAATCATTAATGCGTTCATATATTGCCCTATATCCCAAGGACTCTTTTGCTGGAGCTTATCTTGAGATCATCATGTTAGACTCCTACAATTCAGGTGACACTGCAAAATACGAACAGGTTGCAAAAGAGATTTATACCTCCGATAAAACCAAATATCAAGCGTACCAATCAATCGCAGAAGCCAAACTGACAAAAATACTCGACACATACATAGCGGTTTATACGGCTAAAGACTGGAAGCAAATATTTGCCACTCGCGACGAGTATAACAAGGTCGAAGCAAACTTTGTGAAAGAAGGACTTACATTTGACCATGCAACAGTAAAAGTAGTATTTGCTGATCATTTGAAGGAATACAACAAACTTCAGGAGCGCATAGCCTTCCTCAAAAACTACGACAAAAAGTTAGATGCATATGAGGCGGCAATCAAGGCAAATCAACCGGATAAGCTGATCAGAGTTAATAATTTGACAAACTGGGGAAAGCAATTAGTCGGTGGCAAGGATAATCGGGTAGCGGCATATAAGAAAAGCGTAGATGAATCGACTCTGCAAATACAGAAATATCTGGCCTCTATCACTGAACAGGAATTGGACAATGAGAGAGTACTTCGTGGATATAACATCATTGCTAGGATGTATGAGTATTCCGGCGTAGTCATAAAAACTCAGATCGACCGATATTTTGCAATTTCCAAAGATCTCAATGCTGTAAAGATTGAAGATGCAGATTATTACAATCAGCTCATCAATAACTTTATGCTAACCAGGGATCAACATGTAAACGACCAGATATCTAAGGCTGCAAGCTGGCAAAAGCTAATCTATGACAACTATATAATTCCCGGCTATAAAGACAAATACACAGAATACTGTATGGATTTCTTCAATGGTATTGGCGGTGCACCTCAGTATGCCATAGAAAACATGACCTTTGATGCGAGTTGGAGTGCTAAACTAGTCTCTATCAATGATGGTGGGGAATCTAGAGCGTTCAAAAACAGCATTCAGCCAGTAGTCGTAAATCAATTAACTATGGGAAGTACTATAGTCCCCGCAGGGATGAAACTTGTTCTCAACAAGTCCTTCTCTTCCAGGATTAAACCCCTGTATGGAATAGTGAATTATGTATCATCCGAACCTGTTGAAATCAATGTAAATGGGAAAGTTGTAGAAAGCTATTCTGATATAGCAGTAGATACTTTGAACATTCAGAATGCAAAATCAACTCGTTTTGCCGCCACAGTAGTAGATAATTGGGACGAAGCCAACAATGCTATTGGGGTCACATATACTAATAGCGGAACCCAGCCTGCAACCATAGCCTTGGGATTCCAGTTGGTAAATGACCAAAGAGGATTATTTGCAGCAACTCCCACTGATATTATCGAAAATGTAACAGACGCCTCTTGGACAATATATTATACAGACCCCACGACCAACAAAGCAGTTATATCAAAAGCCGTTCTTACGGATAAACTTGGTGTATCTGTAAGCAATATTGAGGGACTTAGCGAAAGTAGCGCGAAGGCGATTTGGGTTCCGGAACAAGACAGTCTACCGATTTCAACAGTCACATTTGAAACCCAGATCAACATCGATACGGAATTCCGTGCGGGTAAGATTACATTTGTAGCTCCCACTACAGCCAGTATTTTCATCAACGGTGTTCCTGTATTAGAGAACCAAGAGCTTGCTTACATTGATGATCCACTGGAGATGTATCCCATCAGTTATGAAATTGATAAAGCTCAGCTTGTGCCAGGTGTAAACAAAATTCAGATCCAAGTCAAGAATAACCTCCCCTATAGAGGATTTGTGGCAAACATCAGATATGAAAAGAACCAGAAGAGGTAAGTGATGAAAAGAATAGTATTATTATTCATGACAGTTATGGCTTCTTTGCTCATGTACGCACAAGAGACCAAACCAAGCGTCAGTGGGTACGAAGGGGTGCAGGCAAATAAACAGGCCGTTCAGTTTGAAATCAAATTTGAGCAACGGACTCCTGCTATTGACGTCTACATGCAGAAAACAGACACAAAGGTAAAACCGGTATATTACAAATTTAATTTTAACTTGTTAAGAACCACGAATAGAGTATTACTAAATAAATGGCTGAAGGAGTCAAAATGAAAGCAACAATTCTTATCGTATTGGTAACCCTATTTCTTAGTTTTGGGTTGCTTTATGGACAAGCTACCGATGCAATGAACACCGGAACAGATCAGACAACTGAAGACGCCGGTCAAACTGTAAGTATCCAAAGTAACGTAACACCATGGAGCGTATTTAACGATAGTAACAAAGGATTTCCCTGGGGCTATATAATAGCTGTAGTATTTGCTATTGGTTTGGCTCTTGGTATCGTGAAAACGAACAGCCTGTATTTCAAAGAAAAAATTGATGCCCAGCAAGTTTACAATAGAATTAGAAATCACTTGAAGCAAGGTCAACTCGACGAAGCAATAAAAATATCTGAAGGTTTCAACAAGACCACAATAGGTTTTATCTTCTGGAATGGTTTACTCGGATTTAGAGATGCCAAGAACAGTGGTAAGAAAGGCGAAGACATGAGCGAACATGTTTATAACGCTTTTGATGAAGCCAATCTGCAAAAAATCAAGGGCCTTGAGTCCGGCTTAATGTGGTTTGAGCTCTTAGCTCAGATATGCACATATCTTGGACTGTTGGGTACCATTTGGGGCCTTATCATGGGTTTCGACGCCATGGGTACTCTTACCGGACCCGCTGCGAACGAACAGCTGACTCTTAGTATTAAGGTCGCTATCGGTACAACAGCCGTTGGTCTTGTGGCTGCTATCGTGTTAACTGTTATCAAAGGACTCTTGACTACCAAGTCTCTGAAAATCCAGGGTGATGTTGACGAATTTAGCGCAAAACTAATCAACCAAATCAACTATTCAATGAAAGGATAAGATCATGGCATATCGCGCTTCTGAACGAAGAAGCCAGAAATCGCAAGCAACTCAGCCAAGAGAGCCGGATACCATTCCGATCATGAACTTGTTCCTGACGATTATCCCAATGCTATTGTTTTTAGTAGTTATCAGCCAGACTGCGCTGGTGGCACTAAACTTCAATAGTAATTCCGGACAAGGTGGCAGTGGAACCGGTGGTGGAGATGGGGATAAAAAAGCAGATAATATTGAGATTTTTATCATGGCTCATGATCAAGCTGATGCCGAGATTTTTAAGGGCTTCAAGATAAAAGAACCGGGAAAAGCGAATAAAGAAATTCGTTTTACTAATGGAGAATTCGATTTTCGAGGGTTAAACGCTACTCTACATGAAATGAAGAAACAAAATCCCGGCTTTTCCAAAGTAAGTATAGTCCCATACGAAAATGTGAAATACGGAGCATTACTCCGCACGATTGATATCTGTAAATCAAACGAAATAATGGATGTTGGCATATCAGTACGAAGAACCGGCTACGGCGAAGTAGGAGGTTGATATGGGAACAAGAAATTCAAAATCAAAACGAAAGGTCTTTAAAGCTCGTAAGGATGTACGAGGACTTTCCATTACATCACTTCTTGACATTCTTACTATTATATTGGTGTTTTTGATCAAAAATGTGTCTATGGAAGCACAGGCTTTTTCCACACCCAAAAATATGGTATTACCATCGACGACAACTAATGAAAAGCTCATAGAAGATGGAAGCGCCATTGTGGTAAAGCTGTTTGTGGATCATGTAGAATTGGGCGTTGAGAACACACCGTTTGGAGACATTAGGGAGCTGGCAAACAATCCTGATAAACGCGCTCAACTTGTTCAGTATTTTGACATGCAAGCCACCAAAATTACTGCAACAGATGCGAACAGTAAGCTATGCCTAGTGATTCAAGCCGATGATGATGTCCCTTGCCAGTATATCAATACTATTTTGCAGGTAGCCTTAGGTCAAGGATTTGAGAATATCTATTTCTCCTCGACGGAGAAGGCAGATTGGCTGAAAGACTATGCGAAGAATCTGTAAGGGGAGATGTTATGCCAAATAAATTACTAAATCTAAAGCTATTCTATCAGGGCAAAGTGCTGGACATAGCTCGTTACGGAAGAGATTTCACCACCAAATTAGTCATTGGTTCCAATAAGTACCTTGCATGGCAAATACTTGATCCCAAATTTCCGGATAAGCATTTGTTCTTGATCAGTAAAGGTGGAAATTTCTATTTGAGATTGCCAGACAAAACAGAATTAAGCTGCAAAAAGGCTGACCAGGGTGTCGATAAGGATTACCTCAAGAAAAACAATATCCTGAAAGGTAATGAGCTATTACTGACCAAAGACATGGTAGGCACAATAACCTTGGGCCCCCAGTGGGCTGTTGGTTATGAATATGCCGAACCAAGAGTCACGGTTTGGACAGCGGAGCAGAAACAGATTATCAGCCAATATTCCAGAAGACCAAAGCTAACTGACTTTGAAAAGAAGAATCTCTGGATTATGATTCTCGTGACTGTGATAGCTTTCCTGATCATGCTAACTGCAGATTTATTGACCGACGATCAAGTCCAGACTTATGACTTGACCAGTCGGCTCAAAGACTACAATCAAACTGCTCAATCCGCAACCATAACGCCGCAATCTACCCTAACCCAAGAAGATGTTAAACCAGATGCAAAAGGGAAAGAAGTAGCAAAAACGGTCACTTCAGGTACCGCGACAAAAGGTACAGGACTCGGTGATAAAGCAGGATATGCAAAAAGTAAATTTGGTATGGAAAACTTTGATCCAAACGCCACTTCAAAAGCTCAAGTTGTACAATACGACTATACTGAAAGACTGGTTGCTACCAGTCGCGGAGGTGGTGGGAATAGAGGTGGTAGCGGACCAGGTTCAGGTTCATCCGGTGACGGTTCCGGTGGTGTATCAGGTTTGAAAGGAGCAAAGGGAACTACCTTTGATCCGAATGATATAGCCCAGGAAGGCACCGGCTATGCTGCAGTGGTTGGATCAGGAGTTCAAGGTACTTCCCTAAGACCTACTTCAAATACCAACATAACAAAGTACACTGCAGGAATGGGAAAACTAGTACCAATTGGTTCCCCGGCGCAGCTTAGTGCGGCTGAATTACGGATGAAAAGTCAATACACAGCTGGTTCCGTAAAAGCCCGTACCGAAGACAATATTGCCGAGGCTCCCGAAGAGGAAAGAAGCCAGCTATCCAATATAGCTGCAGTAGTAAAAGCAAAACAATCACAGATACAAAGTGCTTTTAACGAAGCTTCCGTAAATCAGGAAATGTATGGAACACTTTTGATAACTCTGTTAATCAATGAGAGTGGAAAAGTAGACGTCGTGGAAGTAAAAGTTCAATCTGGTAAGTTCTATGATGGATTTCTTGAATCTGTAAAAGAAAGATGCTATCAATGGAAATTCAGGTCTGGAACAAAACAAAGATTCGATTTCACCCAGATATTTAGAAAGTAACTAAATCAGCGTAAATATTAATAATCCCTGAATGAGCAATTCAGGGATTTTTTTTCTCTAACTGAGGTATCATGATATATTACAATATCTTTCTCCCGGTAAATGTAAGCTCCGGCTATACATACGCGAGCGAGCGAGCAATTCAGATTGGATGCAGGGTATTGGTGAACTTTAATCATAGAGAAGTTTTAGCTATCTGCGGAGAGCAAGTAATTCCGGAAGCAGCTCTAGAGACGAAGATTAAGCGTGTTATTGAAGTCTTGGATGACTCACCGGTGTTCACAGATAAGCAGATGGCATTAGCCTACTGGATAGCCGATTATTATCACTGCTCGATTGGCAAGGCACTTACAGCAATGTTGCCGTCGGTAATGCAGCCGGATATTGGCAATGAAGTAAAGCTGATGAACGAAACACCTTCTGCAAGTCCGCAATATCAAGAGTTGTTCGAGGTTCTCTCTGATATGAAATGGCACAAACTATCAGACTTGAGGAAACAACTTGCCCAACAACCTGTATTAAAATTGACTCAAATAGCTGAAATCGATGGTTTGATAGAAGTAAAAAGATCATTACGCAATAGGTCAAAACCTCGTACGGTGAATTTCATCGAGCTTTGTGAGTGTAGTGTTTTACCTTCCCTGACCAATAAGCAGTGTGATGCCTATCAGATTATTCTATCAAAAAAGCATGCATTTCCCATGGCTGAGATCACAGAGGATGTAAGCTATGCCATTATTAAGGCACTCGTAACTAAAGGGATTATCCGCATTGTTCCACGGAAACTAGATACCAAAATCCTTCACCATAGTGATGATGTGAAACCGAAAAACATCATATTGAATACAGAACAGAATAACGCGATAAATTCAATTCTCAGCCATAGTGGTACATTTGACGTGAATCTCCTATACGGAATCACCGGTAGTGGCAAAACGGAAGTATATATCCAAGTCATGAAGCACTATATATCCATGGGGCAGGGAGTAATATTTCTGATCCCGGAAATCGCTCTTACACCTCAAATGATCGAACGTTTCTATGGTGTATTTGGTTCAAACATGGCTATTATGCATAGTCAACTATCGGAGCGGGAAAGATACGAACAATGGAAGCTACTGGCAGAGGGCAAATGCCAAATCGTGGTGGGTGCTCGCAGTGCGGTATTTGTACCGATCCGGAATCTGGGACTGATTATAGTAGATGAAGAACATGAACAAAGCTACAAGCAGGACAGTTCCCCCCGCTACAACGGGCGTGATGTGGCGATTGTACGGGCAAAGCTTGAACACTCTCAGGTAATCTTGGGCAGTGCCACACCCTCCCTGGAGTCCTGGCTAAATGTCCAAAAAGAAAAATACCGCATTCATACACTAAACAGCCGGCCCCTGAACTATATATTGCCATCCGTTGCAATCGTAAATATGTGCGATGAAGATACTCAAGACTTGTTTTCATCCGTATTACATGCGGCTATCATGGACAGGTTGGATAGAAAAGAACAGGTAATATTGTTCCAAAACCGCCGTGGGTACTCATCATTTGTGCAATGCCACAAATGTGGTGAGCTTTTGAAGTGCATCAATTGCGATATCAGTATGTATTACCATCGAGATAGGGAAGAACTGCACTGTCACTATTGCGGAAACAATTTACCGGTACCGCGAAAGTGTCCCCATTGCGGCAGCTTCACCTTCAGTTATGGAGCTCCCGGAACACAGAAAGTGGAACAATTGCTACACATACACTTCCCGACGGCAAAAATTCTGAGACTGGACTCTGATTCCGGAGCAAAAAAAAACATCTACAAAATGATGTACAACAGCATGAAAAATCGTGAGATAGATATCTTACTAGGGACCCAGATGATATCCAAGGGATTGGACTTTCCGGGCGTTACATTGGTAGGTGTGATCAATGCTGATATCTCGTTAAATGTGCCGGACTTTCGGGCTTCGGAAAGAACATTTCAGCTGCTGACTCAAGTGGCAGGTCGCTCTGGCCGCGGAGATATGCATGGTGAAGTAATAATCCAAACCTACAATCCCTCCCATTATGCCATTGAACATGCAAGTAAGCAGGATTTTCGTGGATTTGCAGTGGAGGAGCTTAGCTATCGTAAACGCTTGAATTATCCCCCCTATTATCGGCTGGGCAGGATTGTATATCAAGGACTCGATCAGGGTGTATTGAGTACCAAAATGGATGCATTGGGAGTCCTATGTTCCCGCTTGCAGCAAAGCTTTGCGGAGGATGAAATCATTATTCTGGGACCTTCACCCGCCCCCAACACAAAGCTAAACAAATACTACCGTTACCATTTGATTATCAAAGCTAAAACACCCCAGATCCTATCTACAGTAATTCAGTTTGTTTCCGCTAAGATGCCACTGTCAAAAGGAGTATCTGCAGCCATCGATATTGATCCTATTGCTTTGATGTAGTTCGTAACTTTTCTTGAAAGCTTGATGCCGGGGTCAACCCGGTCAGGGTGTACATACCATCCGGTTAGTTTACGGGTTTGAACCTCAATACCAAACAATTTCCAAAGGTACCACCCATCCAGGGCTCAGACTGTTGACAAAGTCCTAACATGCATTTATGGAACCGCAAGATATGCCGTCCCGATGGGACTCACATATCTGAACCGATGCTTGCTACCTAAACTGCCGTCCCGCTGGGACTCAGGTTGTTGACAAAGTTAGCCCGGTAGGTCAAAACCCTACTGACTTGGAGTTCATGGTACTTCGTAATGGCACACGCCTCGTGTGCCCAGAACTGATTGCTCGTTGCCACAGTCGAGACGACAGTAGGGGCAGACCTGTGTGTCTGTCCTGTTTAACCTCAAAGGATCTGCCATCTTGATAAAGAGATTAACAAGGACAGCTCGGACTTTGTCCCATCCGTCTTTGAAGATCCGGTTCGTGCCGTCCAATATCAAAAGGAGGGCAAGAACTCCATACCCACTCCAATCCGAGGTGCTTCCCTCGTGCTTCCCTCGTGAAGCCCTTGTGAGCACCAGGGAAACGCAACGGAAGTTCCAGGCATTCATACCGCAGAAATCTTAGCAGGATAATGTAGGGAAAGAATCGAAGTCTGGACTATGTGCATATCAGTAGCGTATTCAAATCTTACAATTCACCGAAACGGTCATCAATGGTTCCGTTCAGGGCACAAATCTGTAAAAAGTGGACCCCAGGGGTACAGAGCTATAAAGCATTGATATCAAGATGTATGTGGCGCTGAGATGGCTTGGGAAATGGCAAAATGCACGATTTTTCTTGACATTTATATAGGGCCCTTATAATAAACCCAAGTTTTGACTTTAGCCTGTATAGAAATTTTAGATTCACTGAAGTATGGTCTTTAAATTTGAAGAATGAATCTGATGGTGTTAACGATGTGGTCGGGTATTGCCGACAGTATTAATTGAAAACATATTCCATACATAGGGTGCGATTGTTGTGATGAAGTAAACACAAATCGTAGCAGCTCCGGTGTTGCAGTGATGTAATGGCAGAGCTTGTAAAAGAAGAGTCATGCGCCATTGATTTGTGCCATTATCAGGGTATTATTTACCGATTATCAACAATCACAGAGGTTATTAATTGTGTCTATAAACTTGTGAATCCAATTAAGGATCACAAATAGAGAAAAAAGTAAACCCCAAAAAGGAGAATACTATGGGAACACAACAAATTCTATTAATCGTACTCAGCGTAATCATCGTCGGTGTAGCTATTGCCGTCGGTATCAGTATGTTTAACAACACAGCTTACAACAGCAACAAGACAGCCGTGGCTGCCGATGCACAAAGCTATGCTTCACAGGTTGTACAGTATTACAAAACTCCATCTTCACAGGGTGGAGCAAATGGCGTTTTGGCCGCTGGCTCAGAAGCAACCATCGGTGCATTTATCGGTTGGGGTGCAGATTCAACAACTAATGATAACGGTGCTTTTACCTTATCTGGTGTAACTGACGGTGCCGCTGGCGTAGTAGTAATTACTGGCGTTGGCACATCAGTAAAAGACGCAAAGAATCCTCAGATTGTTGCTACGATTACTTTCCCTGCCGGAACAGTTACAGCAGTTGCATCTGATGTAGCAGTCCCGTAAACAATTATCCATAAATATTGCTTAACAGCAAGTAATCCAAGAATGGTCAAGATTTATCTTGACCATTCTTGCTATAACAGGAATATTCGCTCTTTCGAAGAGATGATTTTAAAACAGATCTATCATACTGGGATTAGGATGTAGCAACAGATTATTCCTCGTGCGTAGATGGTTGCACTGTAATTGTTTAATATGTGTTTATTGGTTTCGACAAAGCGGGAGCGCCGGTGACAAGAGAGTACAGATTCAAAGGCATTGGACCTCAGGGAAAGATGGTGCAGGGTACGTTTTCTGCAGATTCACCCAAAGCAGCCAAAAAACACATGGCGAATCTTGCAAAAAAATACGTACTGCGAGTAACCGATTTTGACAGAAAAAAGGACTGGCTCTACAAAGTACTGATTCCCGGTAAAAAACCATTTTCGGGCCGTCAATTAGCGTATAGCAAAGAAGAAGTTGCTCAAGCTCTCATCAAACTGGGCTACACAAAATTTACCATCAAACCCGTATTATTCGATTTACCGGTTCGCACATCCCAAGCAGACGTGATGATGTTTATCAAGCTTTCTACAACCATGCTCAAAGACAAAATGAGTTTTGGCAAGATCCTGGAGATGTTGGCGGAGGAGCAAACAAATCGTTCCATGAAAGACGCATTGTTGCAGATCGAGAGTTTACTCAAAGGCGGTGCCGAGGGCAAAGAAGTATTCATGCGGTTTTCCAATGTGTTTGGCAAATTTCCGGCTTTTATGCTGGGGCTGGCCACGCGTAGCGGTAATATGGCAGATGTTTTTGAAGCAACCAGCAAATTCATTGAACGTGATGTGGAAATCAGTAAAAACATCAAGAAAGCTCTGATCTCTCCTATGTTTGCTGTACTTGCTACTTTTGGTGCGGTCATGTATTATGTGATAGATATATTTCCTGCTACGGCAGAGATGTTTCTGAAGTACAACATGCCACTGCCGCCCCTCACAAAGGGTACTTTGGAAGTCAGCCATTGGCTGGCAAATTTTTGGTGGCTTGTAGCACTGATAGTAATAGCTCCGATCGTTACGGTATGGAGGTGGTGGTCCACCCCCAAGGGCAAGATCTGGAGAGATATGCACATCATCAAATTACCTCTCATAGGGCATCTCATCCACAAATCGTCCATCGAGATTTACTTTCGGGTATTTGCCACCATTTATGCTGGCTCCGGAGATAACATCGAAACTATAAAAACCGCAAGTGAAGCATGCAGAAATTACTGGATGGAGGATCAGATAAAAAGGATTACAGTTCCCTTGATGCTAAAAGAGGGGGAGGCATTCGTCCCCGCCATGGAAGCCGCAGGCGTATTCACAAAGACTGCAATAACACGTCTTAAAACGGGTCAGGAAACCGGTAATATCTTGCAGTCAGCACAGCAAATAGCTACCTATTACGAGGCAGAAACTACATATAAAATGAATAATTTGATCGAGTATATTCAGACTCTCGTCGGTATGATTATTGCTATAGCAATCACATTTTTAACAGTAGTGTCGGCAGAAATTGCCACCATATCTCCACCCACAATGTAGGATTAAAACATGAGACTTTCAAAATTTGCACGTTACTTAATAGACAATGAATTGTTTGACCTGGCAATTGTGGAAAGTGCTTCCATAAAAATGACAGAATATGGTGAAAACTCTGCCGGAGCACTTGCCAAAATTCTGATCAGTGACTTCAAAGCAGTGCACGACATCGTCTATGGTGCTCTGGCGAAAATGTACGCATTCCCCAGTCTGATTGTGAATATCGAGGATATGAGTCCCCTGCAAATAGACGAGTGTATAGCTCTTTTGGAGCGCTTCCCCGAGGATTTGAAGAAAAAGCTCTTTTTACACAAGGTATTTCCACTGGAAGTCTTTGCTGTAATAGACAAAAGCCGGGATGTGTTACAAGTGCTTGCCGCAGACCCTACCGAGCCGATTATTCAAGAGATAACAGATAGAACACCTTATAAAAGAATTGAAGTATTTTGGTCGAGCCTGAAAAGTATTGATGATCTGATAGCAAAAATAGCACCTCAAAAAAACGAGTTTTTACAATTGCTGGAAGAAGCGGGCCAAGTCTTGAGTGATATTGAAAGTGCCGAAAGCCAAGAATTAAATGAACAGTCGATCGATGAGGAAATCAATAAAAGTCTATTGGTAAACCTCTTTGAAGGTGCTTTGATCGAAGCTGTGCACAAGGATGCCAGTGATTTGCATATTATCCCTGGATTGAAGGGTTCTATCGATATATTTTTTAGAGTAGATGGCAAATTGCAGCTTTGGCATCGCCAGGAGAAAACTTCACCGGAAGCACTTTCTGCGGTGGTGAAGGATAGATCTACCGGAGTCGATCGCTTCGAACGTGACACAGCCCAGGATGGATTTGCTCAACGGCTGATCGATGATCACTTGATCCGCTTTAGAATATCCATCATACCTATTGTGTCTGCAGAGTTTGATCGCAGATTTGAAAGTATCGTAATCCGGGTTATTGATGATAGAAAGGTCATTACGGACTTCCGTAAACTGGGGTTTCAAGAACAGGCTCAGAATGAGTTTCTCAAATCCATCAACACTTCCAAAGGTATCATTATCGTCACAGGACCTACAGGTAGCGGTAAATCAACGACGCTGATGGCTGCACTGCATCATGTGATAAACCCCACAGTCAATGTTTTGACTTGCGAAGATCCGGTGGAATATGTAATCAAAGGTGCCAGACAGCTTAAAATCGGTCATAAAATGAGTTTTGATTTGGCGATCCGCTCCATCTTACGCCATGATCCTGATATCGTAATGGTGGGTGAGATTCGTGATAAAATAACTGCAGATATAGCAGTAAAGCTTGCCAACACCGGGCATTTGACATTTTCAACGCTTCATACAAACGACGCTCCATCGGCTGTTACAAGGCTTTACAAAATGGGGATCGAGACATTCCTGTTGGCATATTCGATCAATATTATCATTGCCCAGCGTCTGGTCCGCAAACTCTGCGTGCATTGCCGTCGACCACTGTCCAAGGAGCACTGGGAAACTGCTATCCAAATTGGTTTTAAGCGGGAAGAACTGGAAAGTGGTACCATTTATGAAGCTGTAGGGTGCTCCAAATGCCACAATGGTTACAAAGGGCGCGTCAATATTGCCGAAGCCCTGTATTTCTATCCTGAAATCCGCAATGAAATCGTAAAATCTCTGAACGATATCGATGAAGAGCGTATCCGCGCAATCGCAGAGAAGCATGGCATGCTGTCGATGCGGCAAAGTGGAATCCAGCGTATGCGCGAAGGCAACACAGACCTTGCAGAAGTGTTGTTTGCCACTGCGGAGGATGCATGAACATGATGGAAATGGTTTTAGCTTTGTTCGCTGTAGTATTTTTTACATCAGTATCTCTAAATTACAATCAAAGGCTGATGAACCAAAATGATCTGCTGATCAATGCTACCCAGTATGTACAGGCCACCCAGCTTTCACATACCGTATTGGATGAAATCGATGCAAAGTTGTTTAGTAAACAGCTGGCGTTTTTTAATATTAAAACTACTTATGCCAATGTGAATAGAACTATAGATCTGGCATTTCCCGGTGATATTTACAATTTGAATATCAGAACCGTGGATTGTGATTCCCTGGGTATCCCGCTTACAACTCCCATAGTAAAGAATATATGGGTAAGAGTTCGGGTTACAACTGTGACACCCGGTCTGAAAGTACCGGTTGTGATGCAACGTATTTATACCAAAACCCACTTGAATCTATAATGAATTTTATCTTAGATCTAATCGGCGCAGCAATCATTGGCAGTATGCTGATAATGATGATGATTACATTTCAGCTTCAGATGCAGGAAGCATCTGAAAGAGCTCTGTATACTATGGATATGGTAGATCATATGGATCAGACTGCCACCAAACTCAATAGTGTGATTGCCTTGGCAGGCATTGGCTACAGCCCGGGGCAGACAGTGATTACGGCTACTACGAGTGTTCTGGTGTTTCGTACCTACTGGGACTTCCAGGCAGATCAGATTGGATCCAATGAAAATACACTCTCGATCAAGCTCTCAAGTGTTCCCAGTCCCTATGGATCCGCAGTAGTGATCTCTCAGAATGGGGTACCCTTGACAAATCTGGGGTATTTGTTTTGGATTAATGATCTCAAATTTCGTTATTATTCAAAATCAGACGTTTTGACGACCACCGCATCTGATGTACGCAGTGCGGAGGTACGATTAGCTTTCTTTAGAAATCCACCGCGAATTGGCGGTAAGCCTATCATTACAAAACTGCAATTTAAGTGTTTCTTTATGAATGCCTATATGCAAGGTGCATAAGGAGTAAAAGATGGGACGTTCAATGCTGCTCGTAGTAGTTTTGATGACGACGCTGTATGCCGGTATTTTGAATACCATGCAAAGAAGACTGCTGTCCCTGCCCAATATCATAAATCGCAATTTACTGACAAAACAAGCAGAGAGCGTTTCGGATTATGCGCTCCGAATTGCTGTCCAGCAATCAATAGAGTATGGTATGATGGCTGGCGATGCCGGACTGATGAAATGGCAGGTAAGCTATAATAACTTCAAGATTCAAGAATGTAATATTGATAGCATCCAGTACACTTTCGCAGAAAACGGCAATAATGCCAGTTTTCGGGCTATCAGCTATGTCAGCGCGGCTAATATGGGGAGAACGCTTGGCTATCGTGCCGAAATAGCATTTAGCTTCCCGCTTGTGACACTTTTGAACTTGGACTACTGTATTTTTTTGGATGTGAATCAACCGGCGTTTAATCCGGCATTTAATATGGTTTATGATGCGTCCGAACACGGCAACGATGCAGAGTTCTTTGGCAATGTCGATACCCGACCCCATGGCAGTGGTGTGGACGGGTGGAAGTGCGCCAGTTTTGGGGAATCTTCCGGTGCTATTGATGGCTATATTCGTCATACCGGAAATGCTACAATGATGGTCTCCTCCAGCTTTACTTTGATGGCATTTGTAAAGATCAACCAGAACTGGGGAGCCGCTACCTTATATTGGTTGCCTCCCGATCCGGATGATCCTGCTTTGGCGACAAATGGTGTCGGCTGGGGCACCGTGAGGAAAAAACCATCCGGTGCAATTTGGTATTCCAGCGGAAGAATGTACTATACATGTACCACCGAGAATGGTTTAACAGTTGAGCTTTCTACACCCTTTACTCCCGATGGTAAATGGCCTCATAACAAGGATCCCTGGTACTTTGTGGCACTTACCTATAACCGGGGTCAAGTCAAAGGCTATCTGAATGGAGCCCTGGTAGGTACTGCGTCTAATCCTCTGTATCCGTGGTATAAACCTAATGCCATTCGAAACAAAGGGATGTATATTGGCCGTGAGTATTATGGAAATCCCCAAGTAGGAGATACTTTTCATTTTATGTATGGGCTGATCGATCAGATTGGCCTGGTACCAAGGGCTTTGACCGACGGAGAGATTGCATCATATTATAACCTGGTGCTCAATCCGGCAACCATACAATATATCCGAGACTGATGTGGAGAGAATCGTGAATAGTGATAAACAAAAAGTACTGAACTGGTGGGCAATGATCCGGTGGTTTATGGTAGTGGTTCTGTTCTCCATAAGTCTGTTACATATCCGTTTCAATGAATCAAATATCCAAGCATTAGTGATCATAGGTGTCTTTGGTGGGATTATCGCACTCAACTTGTTGTTTCAAGTTCAGGCTTTGTGTCACAAGCACTGGGTGGAGATATTTCAGATTGTATCTGATATAGTTTTTGCTACCCTCATCGTACATTTGACAGGTGGGCTGAGTAGTTTCTTCGTGTGGGTGTATTTGATCGGTGTGATCACGGCAGCTCTTACAATACCTCAAAATGGAGGTTTAATCGCCGGGTTGATAGCGAGTATGAGCTTATTGGTTTTAGCAGTGTTTTATCAGAATGGACTTTTAACGCCTATCGCAGTTTACGGGCTTGACACTGTCGGATCTACGATGTATATATTATCTTACACCGGTTTGTTTTGTGGAGTGGCGATGATCGCAAATTACCTCAGTGATCAGGTAACTAAACACCACGAAACCGCTAGGGAAATGGAAGCCTTGCGAACTCAAGTGGCTTCGTTAAACAAGTTAAAATCCGATATGGAGGAGTTAAAGCCAATTCTCCAGGATGTTTCGCAAATTGATCATGACATTAATACTCCATTATGTGTTATTACCCTATCCTTGAGCAGAGTAAAAAAATATGGTACAGAGCTTCAGATTGATGGTTTACAGAAAAGCAATAATGAAATAACTGATGCAGTGAATAAGATTAGTTCCATTTTGAATCGTCTGAAAGTTCTGAAAGCCCATTCTATTATGGTTGAAGATACTCAAGACGATCAGAGTTAAAAAAGGAAGAATTATGACTCCCAAAATTATGATAGTTGATGATGAACAAAGCATTCGCGATATCATTAGCGAATTCCTCACGGAAGCCGGCTATGCAGTCGCAATTGCTGTGGATGGAATGGATGCCCTCGAAAAAGTAGCATACGAGAAATATGATCTGTATATTATCGACGTATATATGCCCAGAATGGATGGATTGGAGCTGATTGTAAAGCTGAAAGAAATCCAGCCCCTTGCGGTGATTGTGGTTACTACGGGCTTTTCCAGTGTGGACGTTGCGATCAAAGCTATTCGCTCGGGAGCATATCATTATTTGACAAAACCTATTCGTACTGAAGAATTGCTCAAGGTTGTTAAGGCTGGATTGAAACATTCGGTAGACTTAATTGAATTGACAACTCCTTCTTCCGAGAGTGCTGCCAGTCGGTCCGAAAAACTCAACGAGATGCTCTTGTTACGGGGTTTTACGCATGAACAAATGATTGGATTCCGGGGTTTGGGAACACTAACTGATTATGCTGTAGGGGAGACCATTCCTCTGGATGAAGCAACCGGCTCTCTGATATTTGTGGAAAATGGGATATTAAATGTAATACACAATGGGTCAGTGATAGATGCACTCAAAGAAGGTGATACATGGGGAGAAGAAACATTTATCATCCCCTCTGCGATCTTTACAACCCTGAAAGCACAGACTTTGGTTCAAGTACGGCATTTTCCAAGGAAGAAAATCTGGGAATTCTTCAATTATAATGATGAAACCCTCACGAAACGATATATGATAAACTTGATTCAATGCCAATACATGAAATGGAGACGCTCCATGTATCGCATCGGATTGTATAGCGGATTCCCTTCAGACACTTACGTGTCGTGATAAGGAGTATGTAAGTGGCATTAAGTTTTCTTCAAGGTTTAGTCTCATCTGTTCCTGCCAATCTACAGGGAGCTGAGCAGTGTGAATTTGTTGGTAAGTGGTTATCCGAGCACCCTGCCGAGGAAGCTGAAGGTGCAGAAATATTGCGCAGTTGGTTGATCAAAATGCGAGAGATTAAAGCATCAGATATAGACTTTGGAGCTCCCGGATGTGGAGGAAAGGTCTGGATGCGGATTTATGGTTCCAAAAAACCATATTCGAGCTTGGGTGAGTACTCGTACTTGGAAACTGCGGCGATCATGATGAGCTGGTTGAGCCCTGTGCAAAGAAAGAAGTTGTTCAATCAGAAATCTATAGATTTTTCAATGTCGTTTTTGATGGACTCGGTAGAGGCTCGTTTTCGCGGATCTGCGTATTTTGACCGAGGATATTTAGCAGTCAATTTTAGGCGTATCAATGACGATATTTTTACAATGGAAAGTCTCAATATGCCGGCTCCTATTGTCGAAAGAATGAACCTCAAATATGAAAAGACCGGGCTCGTACTGATCACAGGGATTACCGGCAGCGGGAAATCCTCTACCCTTGATGCTGTGATCGATATGAACAACAAAGCGAATGAAGGACAGATCATTATAATCGGAAACCCGATTGAGTATGTTCACGCTTCCAAAAGATGCTTGGTACGGCATCGGGAAGTGGGCACAGACGTCAGTAGTTTTGAAAGTGGTGCTATCGACACTCTTCGCCAAGATCCTGATATAATTGTGGTGGGTGAAATGAGAGATGCCAGGACCATTGCCACCGTATTGGAGATCACCGACAGTGGCCATAAATCCTTTACCACACTGCATACAAGTTCTGCTATTGACAGTATTCATAGAATTATAGCAGAGTTCCCACCTGAAGAACAGGAACGAATTAGAAACAGGTTGGCTGACGTGTTATCGATCTCTATCAGCCAAAAACTGGTTCCCACTATCGATGGAAAACTGGTAATGGTAAAAGAGATACTATCAACTGACTCCAGTGTAAAAGCTGCGATCCGCAACCAGAATATCGGGGAAATTTATCAAATGATGATAGAGGGCCGCAAGTTTGGAATGTGCACAATGGAACAGGATCTGCGAGAGTTGCTGCGCAAGGGTATCATAACGCAGCAAACAGCGATAAACTTTGCCAATAACAAAAAGAGAATGATTCAGTTGCTTCAGATGAATTGATAGATAAGGTATAATAATGAAAAAACATGCCAAACGTGCTTTCGGTGTATTCCATGATGGTCTCATGGTCAGAATGGTCGAGCTGTTTCGAGAAGGAACACAAGTCCATTTGCAGGCATTTGATCATACGGAATTAGATCGCTATTGGTACAAAATACACGATGATCCTTCCGTCTCGGTGGTTGACACCAAGACCAAAGAGGATCTTGCTCCGATCAAATCCGATATGGATCTTGACGATTTTGATGCCGGCTATGTGGAGAACTATCAGTTACAATCTAGCGACCGGATGTTTGCTGCCTTCAATCTGTCTCAGGGCGTGATTGCCATGAATGTCTATGAGGAAAATATTGCTCGAGATAGCCTTGGTGCAGTCAGCAAGAAAGATATAGCTCAATTTGTGAAAATGAAGGTGGGGCAAAAATATATCAGATCCGGTGAGTGGCAGTCTTCAATAGTGAGTATTGGTGGTCAAGATCAACATTGGGTGTACTCGGGAACAAACCGTCTGTTTGAGGTATTGAAGGACTATCAGCGTCAAAACCGGATGAGGTTGTATTATCAATTAGCTGATGCAAATGACATCGCCCTGACGGACTATTTTAAATCAGTTTATGCAGAAGAGCTGCAAGGTGAAGCCCTGTTAGTTTACCTTGGTCAAGAGTACAGGAAGGCCTTTGTATTCCGTGATGGAGTATGGACTGATACCTTGAAATTGCAGATCACACAAGACATACCGGAGATGGACACGATTTGTTCCAAGATATCTCTGGCGATAGATAGCGCTCAAATTACCGAACCGGGTACGATTATATGCTGTGGTGACTATGTAACTCCAGACTTGATCGAATTTATGAAAACACAGTTTAACGCCGGCAGAATTGAGATTTTGCGCTTTTCCAACGTTATTATATCGATGGAGGAATCGGAGTCATTTGAACCCAGCCGGCTATCTCAATACACCATTGCCATTGCCCTGGCGTACAAAGCATTGTTTCCAGACGATCAAAACTTTACAAATAGTAATTTTCTGCCCAGCACTATCATGGAGGCGCAAAAAGAGTTTAAGATTGCCTGGCATGGCTTCTTGGTAATGTTCTTAACGTTTGGCGTCACGATGATATCCACTATGGCAATTATGAAATCAAATCAGAGCTATAGACAGGCTAAAGCCACCAAGCAAGAATTAGACTTCACACTTGCTCAAAAGAGAATAGAAGCAACAGAGATTCAGAAAATCAGAACAGATCTGGAAAATCAAGAGAAGAATATAGATATATTGAGGACCATTCTGGCAGGAAAAAACCCATGGACTGAAATTCTGAACACCGGAAACAAGACATTTGCAAAGAATCCCACGAGTTGGCTGCTCAATCTGAAACAGGACAAGGAGACGTTCATTTTGGCAGGAGTAACTACTCGGCGGGATAATATCGTTAGATTTGCTAATGAGTTTACCAATAGTAAAATCCAAAAAGTGGTTGCGTTTAAAGTACGTAACCAAACAATATGGCAGTTTGAAATAAGCGCAGATCTCCCAAAAATAGATTGGATTGGATCTATCCAAAAGGATATCGAGCAATTACGAGCTTTACAGCAACATTTTGGAGAAGATACTTCTACTCCGGAGATCAAACCTAAGAGCGAGTTAAAACACACCAAGGTAAAACCTGCATCACCTTCCCAAACCGTGACCACAGCCAAAACTGACAAACAAGGGCGTGTATTGCTTCCACCCATTCAGCAGGCAAACTGTCCGGTCCCCACCGATTATCTGAGCTCAGGGGATGGGGAAGATGTAAAGGACTACCGGATATTTGTGACTTCGATTAACAAAGGCAATATCTGGGAATACCGTGATAAAGGAGTGAAATTCATGAATAATCATGCAGATTCACCTCTAATCCCGGCAGTCAGATGGTGGTTGAGCTATCGCCTGTATCTCGATAAAGAACTGCAATTGGGCACACAGTATCTGGAGCCACTACTTCGGACTTCTGATAGCTATTACCCATATGCTTTGCTATTACAAGCTCGGATTGACTATCTATCCGGCAGTCGACGTTATGAGGAAATCTATAAACAATTAAGGTATGAATTTGGTCGCCACGCTATAGCGGATCAGGTGAACAGCGACTGGTCTCTCATCACTGGAGAAGGTGCAAAATGACGAATACCAGAAGAAATACACTGATCCTGTCGATATTGTTGATTCTTCTTTCGGCCAGCGCATTCTATCTCTTCAACAGGATGAGTAAACGTGCGAATGAATTGCAGAAATCAAACAAGGAAACAGAGAAAAAAATCTCGGTTCTGCAAGCCCAAATCAGTAATATCGATTCCTTGAAAATGGAGTTTGAGATACGTACCGCCATGCTCGCAGAGCAGAGCAAGGTAATAGTAGAATCCGATACACCAACCTCAACATACAGGTATCTGTTGCAATTGCTCACGTGGATGAACCGTAACCTCAATTTTGATTTTGCAATGTCCGCCAAGAAAACTAAAGATACAACTTGGAATGAATATGTGATATCGGGAGTTAACAACTATCGGGATGTATGGGAATTCACCCGTAATATTGAGCACCAAAGAGCCGTGATTACTATCGAGGATTTATCCATAGGATCGGATGGTATTGCCAATAGTGATACTGTCTCCTATTCGATGATTGTGCGAACGCATTTCACGCAAGGTGGTGTCAAGATTGAAGATTTGAAACATAAAAGTATCAAAAGTGATGCTACATTCTTCCAGTTGTTTAGACCAAGGATTTTTGATAAACTCCCTGACGATACAGATATAGATTCCAGGTTAGTAGTTTTGGAACAGTGTAAGTTGATCGGAATATCGGAAAACCGTATCTTTGTGCGAAACGAACAAGGCGTTATCAAAATACTGGCAGTAAGGGACAAAGTAGCTTACGGTTATCTGTATGCCATTGATACCAAGAGAGGACGTGCGATATTTGTGATCAACAAATTTGGTATCCCCGAAGAACAAGTACTAGAGCTTACAAAATGAGGTTCAAAATGAAATATAGCATAATTATCTATTGTATAGCACTGACGTTATTTTCCTCAGTGCTACCTGCTCAAACATCCACTAGATCTGAGCCCGTTGTGAGTATCAGTGAATACACTCATATCAATGAGGCTGTGCAGATTTTAGAGACTTTTTCCATGCAGGAAAACAAGAAAAAACTGATCAATCTATCCAGTTACAACGGTGCCATCAATATTCCGATTAACAATCTGATTTGGACCAGGGCTTTGGATATGATTCTACTGCAGAACAAACTGATCAAGCAAGATCATGTAGGATACATCTCTATCGAAAATATACCTGTCCCTGTTATTGAGACTATACCTATTCCCGATCCTGATGTCGTGTCTGCAAATACGAAACAAGTTCGTATTCAAGCAGTAGCAATGATGGTAGATAGAGCCTATCTGCAAGCATTGGGCATAGATTGGTCAACCATATTGAATGGTAAGGTCGCGATTAATGCCGGATTTTTGGGTGCAGCACAAGTGCCATCTTCAATAATGGATATAGCCGCTTCCCGGGATTTTACCGTTAACGGTTCGCAAATAGAAGTTAGCACATTACTTAAAACTATAGAATCAAATCAGAAAGGAAATGTGATTGCAAAGCCCAATGTTATGGTTAGTTCCGGGAAACGTGGATACATCCAGGTGGGTCAGGATATATCGGTCAAGACTGTTGATGATGCCGGTAATACCATGGATACTTTCTTTGCCACAGGTGTTATTCTGGATGTTCTTCCTACAGTGATAATCGTCGATGGAATCGAACTAATCAACCTCAAGTTAAAAATCGAACGAAGCAGTGCCAGCCCCGGTAATGTATCAACTGTGATCAATAAAAGCACGTCAGATACAGAATTGACACTATACAATGGTGAAGAGACGGTGATTGGCGGACTGTTTGATACAGATGAAATTCGGCTTCGAGGCGGGATTCCTATCTTGAAAGATCTACCTTGGTGGGTTCTTGGTTTGAGATATGTATTTGGTTATACCAAATATGAGAAGAAGGAACGCGAGTTAGTTATCATGATGAAGGCTTTTAGCGTTGACAGCGCTATTGAGCGTTCTCGAGCTGCTGTCAGAGACGATAAATAACTTATTTATAGCAATATAGCTAACATCAGTGGGAAGCCCACGGTGTTAGCTTTTTTTTTATTGGATTCATCCGGAAGAGTGTAGCACACAAACCATAATCTATCCGTTTGGCAAATAGATGCTTCGAAATTGGTCATTTAAAAATTTCTATTACCGATCTCCACTCATTTGTGTATGGCTTCGGCCTACAACCCAATAATTCAATAGACTCCCTGATTGATCTTCTCCTGATGAACTCGTGCACGCGATGTAATTCCCAGGTCCGACTCGGGCTTCACGAGGGAATCGCCTCGGTATCACAAGGGAATGCAGCAAGAATCGGGGCAAACAAAAAGGGGATTCATGCGAACCCCCTTGTTGCTATATTCTATGTATTAGTGATGCTTGTGCGTAGCTTCTTTGATGATCTGTCCGGTATTGACAGAACGCTCAAAGTAATGGGTATGCAGCAGTTTTACTGCCAGCGGAGAGTTAGGTGAACCTAAGAAACGTTCATAGATTCTGGTAACTTCCGGGTTATGATGGGACTTACGGATCGGCAAGTTGCGGTCTTCTTTATATAGACCTTCGCCACGGCGGGCTCTCATGGCCATATTGTTGCCATAAGGTTGTCCACCACCACCGACACATCCACCGGGGCAAGCCATGATTTCCACGAAATGCCATGGGGATTCACCAGTTGTGGCCAAGCCTTCACGAATTTTGTCCATCACGATTCTGGCATTGGACAAACCGTGAGCTACAACGACGCGGAGGTCGCCAAATCCCGGTACTGGGATAGTGGCTTCTTTGACGCCTTTGAGTCCACGAACTGCCATAATGTCGATAGCTTCCAGCTCTTCACCGGTTACCAAAGTATAGGCAGAACGGATAGCTGCTTCCATAACTCCACCGGTGGCACCAAATATGGTTCCGGCACCTGTATAGAAGCTCATACCTTCATCAGCATCTTCTTCTTTGATTTCTTTAAAGTCGATACCTGCTTCTTTGATCATACGGATAAATTCACGAGTAGTCAAGACAAAATCGGTATCTTGGTAGCCGGAATCACGAAGTTCCGGGCGCGCAGCCTCAAACTTCTTTGCCGTACAAGGCATGATTGCCACAGAAACGATATTAGCAGGATCGAGGCCATGTTCCTGAGTATAATATGTTTTGGCTAATACACCAAACATGGACATCGGAGATTTTGCAGTTGAAACACAATCCGCCAAATCCGGGTAATAGGTTTCCATGAATTTGATCCAACCAGGAGAGCATGATGTAATCAAAGGACGTTTAGATCCGGATTTGAGCTTGGTAACACACTCTGTTCCTTCTTCTAGGATAGTAAGATCAGCAGTGAAGTTAGTATCCATAATGGCATCAAAACCGATCTTGCGAAGTGCGGCATACATTTTCTTTGCCGTGACAGTTCCGAGTTCCATGCCAAATTCTTCAGCAAGAGAGACGCGGATTGCCGGTGCTTCCTGGACCACAACGTGCTTGGTGGGATCCAAAATTGCTTCCCACACGCCATCAAGGTCATTTCTTTCACGCAATGCGCCGGTGGGGCAATATACAGTACATTGACCGCAGTTCACGCAAGGGCTATTGGCAATACCATTACTAAAGGCGGTGTCTATATGAGCATGAATACCGCGGTCACTAAAGGTGAGAGCATAGACTGTCTGCACTTCGTTACAGACGGTAACACAACGACCGCAAGCGATACATTTGGTTACATCACGAACGATTGACAGGCTGCTGTCATCGATAGGTGTATTGGGCATAATATTCGGCAGAGCATCAGGATTTACACCCAGATTGTTTGCCAAAGATTGCAGCTCACATTTATTATTTGCTGAGCAGGTGGGGCACTTCACATCATGATGTGATAGTATCATCTCTGTCAGAGTCTTACGGTAAGATCTCAATTTATTGCTGTTAGTTGTGATTTTCATCCCTTCAGCGACAGGAGTACAGCAAGCTCTCTTCGGAGTAGGGTTTCCAGAAACTTCAACCACACATACACCGCAATTTGCAGTTGGTGGTAGATCAGGGTGGTAACATAACCGAGGAATATGAACGCCATATTTATCGGCAGCTTCGATGATTGTCATCGTATCCGGGACTTCAACGTGATGACCATCTAACCAGACATTAACTGTTTTAGCCATATTTATGATCCTCTCTATTTATTTTTTCGTAATTTCAATGAATTCGTCTTTGAAATTTTCCAGAGCGCTACGGATTGCCATAATCGGTGACTGTCCTAACGCACAGAAAGAAGTTTGTTGCATAGTTTCAGCAGTGGTGAGCATCAGTTCGACTTCTTCAATAGTTCCTTCACCTTTACGGATCTTGGAAATTAAAGCATAGAGGTGCTGAGTACCAATGCGACACGGTGAGCATTTTCCACATGATTCATGACGGAAGAAACGTAGGATTGACCACAGCATATCAACTATACTTTGGTGTTCATTCATCACCAGGATTGCTCCGGAACCAAGAACAGCAGCGTATTGATTGAGGCTGGCAAAATCCATTTTGACATCAAGCATTTTGTCAGGCAAAATCACGCCGGCAGCTCCACCAACGAGGGCAGCTTTGAACTTGAATCCCTTCTTCATGCCACCTGCATACTCGTTTATAATAGTACGCAGAGTGGTACCCATATCAATCTCGCAGAGGCCGGGGTGAGCTACGTCTCCCAGAATTGTAAAAACTTTGGTACCTGTGCATTCAGGAGTACCATATTTTTTAAATTCCCCGGATCCGTTCTTGATGATGTATGGAACATTGGCAAGAGTCTCGACATTGTTTACCACTGTAGGGCACTGCCATAGACCTTTGATTCCCGGGAACGGTGGTTTCCAGCGTGGGTTACCTCTATTTCCTTCCAGAGATTCGATCAGGGCTGTTTCTTCGCCGCAAACATATGCGCCGGCACCGACCTTTATCTCGATATCCAGATCAAATCCGCTATCAAAGATATTAGTGCCCAAGATGCCAAATTCATGACACTGCTTGATTGCGAGGTTCAAACGGTTGATACACAGCTTGTATTCGCCACGGATATAGATCCATGCTTTTGTCGCTCCAATGGCTCTGGCGCATATCATAATGCCTTCGAGCAATTGATGAGGATCTCCTTCCATGATCAATCTGTCTTTAAATGTACCGGGTTCGCCTTCATCAGCATTCACGACCACATATTTTTGCTCGGCTTCCAGGGGTGCAGTAAAGCTCCATTTGAGTCCGGCAGGAAAGCCTGCACCGCCACGGCCACGGAGTCCGGATGCTTTGACTTCTTCTACGATCTCCATTGGTTGCATTTGAAGCAAAGCTTTTTCCCATGCTTCATAGCCACCTGTGCCGAGGTATTCTTCTATGCTTTCCGGATCAATAATTCCGGAGTTACGTAAAACAATACGATGCTCATAATTGAACTTGGGATCAAATTTTCCACTGGCATCCAGCATCAATCTCTTGAGGGGACGACCTTTGAGGAAATGATCTGAGACAAGCTCTGGAAGATCATCAATTTTGACGTTTTCATAGTTTGTATTTTCCGGATAGACTGTCAGGCAGATGCCTTTACCAAAGAATCCCAATGGTCCTGTTTCCAGAACGTTGATTTCTTCTTGAAGATCGTTTTTGGCGAGTTCCTGTCTGAGTGCCTGAATAAAAGCATTTACGCCGGAATTCAGAGATGTTTCATTGATTCCGATGAGGATATGGCTTCTAAAGTACTTCATCAATTGCCTCCTCGAATTTTTCCAATGATTTCTTCTATCTTTTCTTCTGTCAAGTCACCATAGACATCATCATTGACCATCATGACCGGTGCATTACCGCAAACACCTAAACAAGCTGCCAATTCCAGCGTAAAAGCGCCGTCTTTGGTAGTCTCGCCTACATTCACGCTCAGCATAGTCTTGAGCTTTCTCAGAATGTTGTCAGAGCCTTTGATATAGCACGGTGGTGATTCACACAAACGAATAATGTTTGTTCCACGGGGTTTGGTGCTATACATCGAATAAAATGTTAACACACCAAAGATGTGATTTGCGGGAACCTTCAGATATTCTGATACGACTTCTACGGCTTCCTCAGAAATATAATGCTGAGGATGTGTATCCTGAATGTCGTGTAGAATATAGATGAGGTTATCCTTCGTGGGAGCGTACTTGTTGCATATTTCTTTGTACATATTTACTCCTTAGTCTTCCATATCGCATTTAATTTCATTAACAGCTATTACATCAGCGTGAATGCCTGGAACTTTGGTCACTGCTTTAACAGGGCATACGTCTAAGCAGTTTCCGCATTTAACGCAGTCCACCTGATGGATAGTGTATTTTTCTTCTCTGCTACCGGAAATGCAAGTAACCGGGCATTTTCTGGCACACAGCGAGCAACCGATACACTTGTCTTTATCAATATCAAAGTGCATAAGATTCAAGCACACCTTTGTCTGGCATGATTTATCGCGAATGTGTGATTCATATTCATCTCGGAAATAGCGGATAGTACTCAGCACCGGATTCGGAGCTGTCTGGCCCAGACCGCATAGGGAAAGCTGTTTGATAGTTTCACCTAAACGCAGTAATTCATCGATATCTCCCTCTTGGCCTTCACCGCGAGTGATACGTTCCATAATGTCGTACATCTGCTTCAAGCCGATCCGACAGGGAGAGCATTTACCACATGATTCATCAACGGAGAAATCCAGGAAATACTTGGCAACATTGACCATACAGTTGTTATCATTCATGACGATAACACCGCCGGATCCCATCATTGCACCCTTTTCTTTGAGGCTTTCATAGTCAACAGCCACATCCAGATGTTCTGCCGTCAGGCATCCACCGGAAGGTCCACCCAATTGCACAGCTTTGAACTTTTTGTCGTTGATGATTCCACCACCGACTTCAAATATCAGCTCACGGAGGGTGATACCCATAGGGACTTCTACCAAACCGGTATTACGAATATCACCGGTCAACGCAAAGACTTTGGTGCCTTTACTGGTTTCTGTACCCATGGAGGCAAACCAATCTGCACCTTTCAGGAAGATTGTGGTAAGATTGCCAAAGGTTTCTACATTGTTTACTACTGTGGGCATATCCCATAAGCCTTTGATGGCAGGATATGGTGGTTTGGGAGTGGGATTACCCCTAGATCCTTCTATGGAATGGATCAAAGCAGTCTCTTCTCCACACACAAAGGCACCGGCACCGGTTCTCACTTCTGCATCAAAACAGAACTTGCTTTCAAAGATATTCTCTCCAATCAGTCCCACTTCACGAGCTTGTTCGATAGCCATCTTGATACGTTTGATAGCCAGGGGGTATTCGGCACGAATGTAAAAGTACCCTTTGCTGGCACCCATCGCAAAAGCAGCAATCATCATCCCTTCCAGCACCCGATGAGGGTCGCCTTCGAGTAATGAACGATCCATAAAAGCTCCGGGGTCACCCTCGTCACCATTACAGATTACATACTTTTGATCTGCGGTCGCATCAAGAACCATTTGCCATTTCATGTGAGTGGGGAATCCACCACCGCCACGACCACGCAGGCCAGAGGCTTTGACGACATCAATGGTCTGTTGAGGAGTCATCGTTGTCAAGATTGTGCCGAGTGCTTCATAGCCACTGGTGGCAATATACTCATCCAGACTTTCCGGATCAATATAACCGCAATTTGCCAAAGCAACTTTTACTTGCTTTTGGTAAAAGGGGATATCCTTTTTGGAAGCTATGACCTGGTCTTCACTATCTTGCATCATCAGTCTTTTGACTGGTCTTCCTTTGATGAAGTGTTCTTCTACAATTTCAGAGACATCATCTACGGATACGTGCTTGTAAAAGACACCTTCCGGGTATATGACCATGACAGGGCCATAGTCGCAAGGACCCATACATCCGGTTTCGATGATGTTGATTTCATTGGTCATTCCTTTTTCAGTCAGAACGGCATGAAATCTTTCCTTGATTTTGAGTGCACCGGCAGAAACACAGCCGGAACCACAACAAATCAAGAGATCAATTCTTTTCAGAGACATGGACAATCCTCCTTAATTAATTGCCGGTTGCGACAACATAATCGGAGACGATTCTTCCATTCACAATATGCTCTACGATTACTTTTTTCACTTTGTCCGGAGTCATATTACCATAAGTAACTTTTGGCTTGTCATCTTCGACAACGTCCACTACGGGTTCCATAGATGAAAGCCCTTTTTCACCGGTTTGAGTGACTAAGACGTCGGTCAGATTACGGCTGGCTATTTCTTCCAGAAAAGTCTTCATGACTTCACGGGCGCCCATAGCGATACCGGATGTTCCCATGCCAACTACGATTTTGATGCGGGTGTTGCTTCCACGAAGTTTCATTTCTTCCTGGGCTTTTTCACGGATTTTTTTAAGGTCTGTCAGTGTTTTCATCAGACATCCTCCATATTTGTATTTTGTATTCCTTCATTTAAAGATTGGTCTATGTATTCAATTACATCAGGGTAAGTCAATGGGATATCTCCCAATTCTTCTTTTATTGCGGCAGTATCAAAGTGAAAGGATTGCTCCACACCGTGATCTTTGTAAATCAGATTGATATCAAAATCTACTTCAGGATGTCCGACAATGGAACCTAATAGAGTATCTTTGAGGTTTCCAAGCGGCATTCTGTCGATATGATTCAAGGCAAAGTCGGCACGTAAAACTGTGCCAAATCCCGGTTCACTGGTCATATTAAAAGCACCATCAGACAACTCTGCATTTTGTTTGAAGAGAGGTATTCCCAATCCGACCTTTTTTACCCGGTCACTTTTGCTAGTGAAAAATGGATTCTGAGCTTCATCCAGGGTTCGGGAGTCCATACCGCAACCGTTATCTTCGATAATCAGCCTCAGCAAATTATCTTGTGTATCACTGATAATCCGAATCTTGATGAGATCTGCCTCGGCACGCACGGAATTTTCAATGATATCCAACAGGTGCAGTGATATATCTTGCATAATTATTCTCTACTGCATTTTGCGGTAGCGATTGATGATTTCTTTGATCTTGTCTTTGGTGTCCACTCTACCGTAAGTGTCTTCACCTATTACGAATACAGGTGCCAAAGAGCAAGCTCCTACGCAGCGTACTGCACTCATGGTAAACAACTGATCGGATGTGGTTTCACCCATCTGGATTCCCAGTTCATCAGAAATCATTTGCATCAGTTTGGGAGCACCTTTCACATAACATGCTGTACCGGTGCAGACATTCAGGACATATTTCCCACGCGGTTTCATCGTGAAGAAATTGTAAAATGTGACGACACCATAGATCTTACTAACGGGCAAACCCATTTCTCTGCCGATGAACTCTTGTACTTCTATCGGCAAGTAACCAAAAATCTCTTGAGCTTGGCGCAAAATCTCAATTAAGGGATTGCGCAAGTCTTTCTTTTCTGCAATGACGTCTCTTAACTGTTCAAACAGTCTATTGTCAATTTGAGTCATCATTCCTCCTTGCATTTCATATATTTATATACTGATCAATCTACCATTGGTACCGGAAACAGTAAGCATTATTTCTTCCATAACCGGTTTTTCTACATAAAACTTTGTCCATCCGCTACCCATATCCGCCAAATAATGCGCATCAGAACTCCGGATCAAACTATTTGTCTCCAGATACGGAACCTGCTGTTTATAGGCTTCCACATTGCATTTCGCAGTGATGCCAAAAGCATCAAACATTTCTGGATTGGGTATGAATCCCAATTGACTAATGATGCTATTCGCCGTGGCATCTATATGTGCCGGCATACAATAGCCATCATGGTTTCGGATCATATCCACGGCCTCGTCAACTCCCCAAATCGAAGAATTGATCAACGCACGTTCTTCCAACTTTATGATATTCTCATTTTCGTCAATAACAACTTGGTCACCAAAGAAATCTGCATCATTTTGGAGTGGTAACAGGGAACTATATAATAGCTTATCAAACTCCTGCGCCTGGCTATGATCGTCAAAATATGCCAGTAAGTGTATTTCTTCAGCGGTTTGGATTTCGACGCCCCAGGTAAAAGCGATCCCAAAATCTCCGGCGACTTTTTCGTATGCTGGGCAATTTGCCATACTGTTATGATCGGTAATGGCTATCCAGTCTATCTTCAAGTCTTGCACACGTTGCATCAATGCCACCGGGGACATCTCAAGACCTCCGCAAGGCGATAAAACACTGTGGATATGAAGATCGGCTGTAAACCATCGCATAGAGTCAATTTAACATCTGGTACAGAATACCACTCAATTCAAATGCCGTTTTGGAGCTTTGGACCAAACATATTTCTTCTTCGACTGCCTTGTCGATTACCGCTTGATCCGGATTGCTGCTTTTTGCAAATATTATCACCGGGATACCGGTCATAGATGCTACGGCAATGACGTTCAAATGTTTCATAATTGTTATCCAGGCTTGTCCGGATTTTGCAGAACCCATGACGTCACTCAGCATATCGCATACGTACCCGCTGCTGAGCTCAATCTTTGCAGCATCCATCACCGGAGTAATATTCACGCCATCAATCGCTGCAATGTATTCACTTAATAATATCATAACCTATCCTTAGACTATATCAGTCATCTTTGGAGTGACGCTTCAAGAGGACCACACAGTCGTCTATCGAAGCTTTTCCTTGGACAATATCCTCGGCCAATGCATAGCATGTGGGAGATCCACAAGCACTGCAATTTAAGCCGGGAAGCATAGTTAAAAATTCATTTATTTGTTTCATCTTTTTTATTGCGTTTTTGATGTCTTTGTCCAGTTCCATGATGGAACGTGGAGCTAGGGGAGATACGGCAAACTCGCCATCTTTATAAAGATCGACCAATTCGTCTATATTGATTTCCGGATCGGAAGCCTCTTTGATCAATTTTTTAATTCGGCTCATAGCCACAAAGGGATTTTCGATGTTCAGGCATCCACCCACGCAACCATTGGTGCAACTGCGTAGCACTATGTAGTCGTATTGATCCAGATAGTGATCCTCTACCTTGGAAAGTACTTCCATCACATTTTCAATACCATTGACAGACAATGCCCGAATATCCGTATCTTCCACCATTTCGGCTTCGACTCCGGAAAGTGCCCAGGTAAGGCCCTTTTCATAGGTATCGATTTCGCGTGGATTATTTTGCAATTTCTTGATATGGTCTTTAACTTTGCCATAGATCATTCCCATCGAAAATGCACCGTCCTGAAGATGCTTATACGCTCCCTCCGGTTGATGAACGGCGGTTACGTGAGCTACGCATGGCACGATCAAAAATATTCCCAGATCAGTTTCGTCGAAATCTGCATGTTCTGTTTTAAACTTTTCTCGGATCAAACGTGTGAGGATGCTCATCGGAGCTTCCTGATGCAGTATATTTGGTAATAAAGAGGGGAATTTCACTTGGATCATCCGTACCACGGCGGGACAATTGCTGGAAAAAATGGGGCGAATGTGTTTATTTGTACGAATGTAATCTCGGACCATGTCTATCACGAAACCCGTGACAAATGATTCCTCTGCTACTTCATCAAAGCCCAGTTCCAAAAGAGATTGTTTTGATACGGCGTATGGTACGTCTTCGCTAAACTGTCCTGCGTAAGAAGAGGAGATAATCGCCACTTTGTAGTTAAAGTTTTTTATCAGTTCCAGTGAATCGGAACGGGGGATGATAGCATGGAATTGGCAGATATTTACGCAATTACCACAGTCAATACATCGATTTTGGTCGATAGTGGCTTTCCGATTGCGAACGCGGATTGCTTCTGTGGGGCAAACCCGTACACATGCCGTGCATCCCGTGCAGTTATCGCTCAGGATTTGTATTGCATGATAGTACTTTTTGTCGGTTTCTACCATATCTAGTAAAAAATGACGATCTCGACCATAGTAGGCTTACCATAGTCCGATACAATGTGCAGAGCATCGGAGTTCTTCTTGATATTGGGTAGCCCCAATCCTGCACCAAATCCCATTTCACGCACCAAGTCATCTGCCGTGGAATATCCCGGAACCATAGCTTGTTCTATATTTGCAATCCCGGGTCCTCTATCTGTAAAGCGAAGATGGATCATGTCATCAAAGATGCTACTTTCCATTTTTCCACCGTTCGAGTGTGCAGCGACATTGATCTCTGCTTCGTAAGAAGCAACAGCCACTCTGCGCAATATCTCAGGACCAATGCCCAAGCGCTTGAGGGTGTTTTTGACATCTGCACTTCCTCTTCCGGAAGTCACAAAATCTTTTTCTGTTATCTCGGATTCCAACACGACATCTGCCACCGGCCGATTATCAAAGAATGTCATTATTGCTTCTTCGTGGCCAGATTCAATATTCCAGTATTCCGCCATATCAGATCTTACAGCTGCGCAATCCTGCATTATACAAGAGGCCACTGGAACGATACATGGTCATCTTGGTCATCATCAGTAGCAAATTGCGCTCTTCAGCCATTTCAATCAGCTCTTGTGATGGTTTTTTGCCTCTCACAAATACGATTCCGGATAAATCGATCATATCTGAAAGTCGGATTACTTGAGTATTTGTAAGGCCTGTTAACAGAAGAGTGGGTTCTTTGGTACACATCAATATGTCGCTGATCAAGTCTGATGCAAAGGCACATGGTATCTGCGCATCGAGATCAGGAGAGGGAGTCAGCACTTCACCTTCGAGTAAAGTAATGATTTCGTTTAACGTCATTTACTTTCACCTATTTTAAAAGTTAGTCCGTTCACATATCTGGAAAGCAAGCAGATCAGTCAAGGAAAATAGTTCATCAGCCTGCAACTATTCAGCCGTTCATGATATATGGGTTTATAGGACACGTCCACCTTGCTGCCTTCAATCTCAGGTGATCCCCTCGTGACTCCCTCGTGATTCGCTTGTCGGACCTCGGAATCACGAGGGTGGTGCCATGCCAGCATCAGGGATTGAAGATGTAGAGTGGGACGCCGTTACGCTGAGACAATTCTCCCTCTCCCATATTGGGAGAGGGTTGGGGTGAGGGCGAGTTAAAACCAAGTCTACAAACATGTTACATAGTGTCGCCCCTCCAGGGCTTATCTGGTTTGACACCTTGTCCTGAGGTTCCGCTGCGCTCCACCTCAGGCTATAAAAGTATCACCTCTCCGAGGTTTAACGGATTATAGGCGCGGGATTTATCCCACGCCTATAATCCTATACCGTTTGAAACCGGTGTTACATCTGCGTGATACACCTATCTCAATGGCCGTCCTTGAGGTTGATATTTCGGGATTTGAAGCCATAGCCCAGTACATCGTTGACATCCGTCAATATCATAAAGGCTTTGGGGTCGATATCTTTGACGATGTCTGTCAGTTCCGGGACTTGGCGGCGATTGAGCACGCAAAAGAGGACATTGATATCGCGTTTGTGTAGTCCACTCATGCCTTTGAAGTAAGTCACACCCCGATCCAGCTTCTCGAATACTTCGTTACGGATTTCATCCACCATATCCGAGATGATATATACACCTTTGATGTAGGGGAGACCTTCGGAGGCTAGATCCGTGATTTTGGTGGTGATGAAGAGATTGACATAACCCCAAATGATCAGCTTCAGGTCCTGAAATACCAAGCCCACGGTGAGGATGATGGCAGTCTCGACTATCCAGTATCCGGTACCGATGGAGAGGCCTGCCTTTTGCTTGATCAATGCCACGGGGATATCCGTACCTCCGGTAGAGCCCCGGAAGCGGAACACCAAGCCCAAACCCAAGCCCAATAACACGGATCCGGCAATCGCAGAAAGGTAAATATCCTGGGGGCCCAACATGGCATAGACTACTCTATCGTTGACTATATGTGTGTATTTGGAAAGATCTGCGATCAATCCCATTTTGTGGAGATTGCCCAGGTTGAGCAGATCCGTCATAATGGCGGTGACCAACATGCCATATAGGGTCTTGCCGCCAAAGGATTTGCCTATAAATATAAAGCTGATGACAAACAAGGGGATATTGAGGATGATCATGCTGATGCCGGCAGGGATGCCGAGGAAATGATAGACGATCTGAGCAATACCAGCCACTCCGCCTGGAGCCATATTGTATGGAAGCAAAAACCATGCATAGCCCATGCCAAATATGATTGCAGCAAAGATGATTCCTATATAGCGGCTGATCTCACGGCCGGGTTTGAATCTTGATTTGAACTTTATCATCGTTGATCTCTCCTAAATTCTTGACGAATAACTGCCACTCAAAATACTAATCCTCACCTCAAAAGTAGTAAAGGAATAAAGCATGAAAATCGATATCAGGCTCAACGGCATTAAAACCGAAGTAATAGAGACGGAAGACCCCATATCTATTCAAAAAGTATTACAAGATACAGATATTGATAGCAGTAGTATCTTGTCCTATAAAATCAACCATACCTTATATGTCAATGATGAATATACGCTCGATAGGGATACACTGGTAAATTGCATCACCTACAATCACCCTGAAGGATACAGGATTTATCAAGATGCCACGATATTTATCATGTCCAAGGCGATGTATAGCATATTTGGTCGTGAACACAGCGTCGTCGTAGAACACTCGATCGGAGATGGTGTGTTTTGTGAGCTATTCAATGCACAAAGTCTTTCCGAACAGGATTGCGCCAGGATCAAGCAGGAAATGCTAACAATCGTGGAAAATGACATCCCCATCGAACGCATAGAAGTCAAGCCCGAAGAGGCGATCGACATCTTCTCGTCTATGGGACGTAAAGACATGGTAAAAAACATCAAGTACTTATACAATCAAACTGTACCAATATATAAATGCGGAAAGTACTACGATAGTTTCATCCGGCCTTTGGCAGATCGCACCGGAATGATCCGCGAATTTGAGCTGGTGTATCAAGCTCCGGGTTTTATCCTGCGTTTCCCCACAGGGGCGGATTGCAAGATCGCAACTCCATTTGTGCTCCCCAAAAAGCTCTTTGGGCTGCATCAGGAACATGATAAATGGCTCGATATTTTACGTGTTCACAACATTCTGGATATCAACAAACTGATCGACGACTATGAAGTCTCACAGTTCATCCTGGTAGAAGAAGCACTTCATGAAAAGAAGATTGCAGAGATAGCATCCGATATTGTGAAGAATCAGGATACCAAATTGGTGCTGATAGCAGGACCATCCTCTTCGGGGAAGACCACGTTTGCCAAGAGACTGTCGGTGCAGTTACAAGCATCCAAAGCCACTCCGATCGTGATCGGGATGGACGATTATTTCGTGGATCGCACGCATACTCCCCGTAAAGAAAATGGAGATTATGATTTTGAGTCCATCTATTCTCTGGATCTGGAATTTCTGAACCAGCAGTTAACATCTATATTGCGCGGGGATGAAGTCGAGCTTCCTCAATACGACTTTTCGCGGGGTGTACGTAAACGTAGCAATAACAAGGTCAAGCTCAAAGAACATGATATCATCATTATGGAAGGCATACATGGCTTGAACGAGATATTGACGGAATCTATCCCGTCAAATCGGAAAGTCAAGATCTATATCAGTGCTCTCAATCAACTCAATATTGACAATCACAATCGTATCCCAACCACAGATTGCCGCTTGATCCGCAGAATCGTGAGAGATCATCAATATCGCGGTTATTCGGCAGATGAAACCTTAATGCGTTGGAACGATGTCCGCGCCGGCGAAGAGTCCAATATCTTCCCATATCAGGAAAATGCAGACTTTATGTTCAATAGTAGCTTAACATTCGAATTGGGAGTTCTCAAGAAACACGTGTGGCGTTTGTTGCAAAATGTCCCCCGGAATTCATCAGCACAGACAGAAGCAAAACGTTTGATGACACTATTGTCACACGTCAAGGATATCCCGGATTCATTGGTGCCTTACAATTCACTGATCCGTGAGTTTACCAATGGTAGCATCTTCAAGTATTGAGCGGTATGAGTAAAATCCACATCCTATCAGAAGAAGTTCGAAATCAGATAGCTGCAGGAGAAGTGATCGAAAGGCCTGCCTCCGTGGTTAAGGAGCTGGTGGAAAATGCTATTGATGCTGGAGCTACCAATATTGTCGTGATCGTTGATCATGGCGGTAAAGATCTGATTCAAGTGATAGACAATGGTAGCGGGATGAAAGAGGATGATGCCATCCTGAGCCTGGAACGTCATGCGACCAGCAAGATTCGCACGGTTCACGATATAGTCCAGATCCATTCCCTGGGTTTCCGGGGAGAAGCATTGCCCAGTATTGCATCGATTTGCCGCTTTACAATGATTACGCGGAACGAGGAATCCGATCTGGCAACGCGGATCGAATATTCTGATGGTAAATTGAAGGAAATCAGTAAAACGTCCTCAAACCCCGGAACGTCGATCACTGTGAAGAGTATCTTTAAAAACATCCCTGCCCGCAGGAAGTTCTTACGCTCCGACAATGCAGAATTTCGTCATATCCTCAAGTACTTTCATTATCAAGCCATTATCTATCCGGAGATTAGCTTCAAACTGATCGCAGATGGTAGAGAGAAACTAAGTTACGTGGCGTGTAATGACCGTATAAACAGAATGGCTGAAGTTTTTGGGAGCGCCTTTTTTACCGATGATGTGATCTCTATTGATACCGCTGTGGACAATTATGAACTACAAGGATTTATCTTTGGATTGGAAGAGCAAAGTGATCGCTTGATCGAGACTCAGTATGTATTTATCAATGGCAGATATGTGAATGACAAGACAGTCAAACATAGTATCAACAGTGCCTATAAACCTTTTATAATGAAGACCCGGCTATGGCAAAAGGGAACCACCCCACCATATATCCTGTTCCTGAATGTACCGGCTGAATATATCGACGTCAATGTTCATCCTGCCAAGCAAGAAGTGCGGTTCCGGGATCAGCAGAGAGTCCATAGTTTGGTTTTCAATGCTATCAGTAGAGCTTTGACCGACTATGAGAATCGTAAGTTTGAATCCGCTCGGGATAAATTTAACTATGCTTCTCAGCTGGATAAAGCCACTCCATTGGAAACAGACCTGTATAAACATAGAGTGGAAATCCCCCGCTTTTCAGAGTACAAGAAAGAATTTGGTAACCTGTATCAGGACGATATACTACCTCAAGAGCGACCACAAAGCCCCAATCGAACCATACCTATCGTGAATGAACAACTAAGTGCCAGCTCGGAGCAACTGGATTTGTTGCCCAATATGCCCAATGATTCCATCAGCTACCCAACCCTGATCAAGAATGAAGAGGATTACATCAACCCCTGGCAATTGCACAATACATACATCTTCATACAGGTAGAGGATGGCTTGGTCGTGATCGATCAACACGCAGCGCATGAGCGGATTATTTACGAGAAGCTGATCCACCGTACCAAAGGCGCTCCCCCTATGCGGCAAAAACTATTGATACCTTTGGTGATAGATATACCCCCATACATTGCCCTGGAGATCAGGGAACTGTTGGATAACAACATGGAACTGATGCATAAGGTTGGGTTCTCACTCAAGAAGTTTAGTGGCGATTCACTGGTGATAGAGGAAATCCCGGCGGAGTTGGATGACTGGCAGGGCGGTAAAGTCTTCATCGAGATTCTCAAGCAATTGGAATCCGAGATCGAGATCAATTCCGACTTTCAGGACAGCCTGGCAAAGTCAATCGCTTGCAAAGCCGCAATAAAGGCAGGGAAAAGCTTGTCCCGCAAAGAAATGCTCAACCTGGTAAATGATCTCTTTGCATGCCAAACCCCGTTCTTTTGCCCTCATGGCAGACCCTTGATCATCAAGATGACCTTGCAAGAATTCGAAAAGAAATTCAAACGCCTGTTATGATCCCGCTGATAGTGATCGAAGGTCCTACGGCGGTAGGTAAATCTGCATTGGCATTAGATCTGGCTTTGGAGCTACAAACCGAGCTCATTTCTGCGGATTCCCGCCAAGTTTATCGGTATCTTGATATTGGTACAGCCAAACCGTCTGCGGATGAACAGAGCAAGATCCGGCATCACCTGATAGATATTATCGAGCCCGGTCAATCCTACAACGCGGGTAGTTTTGCCAAGGATGCATTAGACTGTGCTCGGTCTATATACGACCAGGGAAAGATCCCAATCGTCTGTGGCGGGACAGGCCTTTATATCCGGGCGATGTTGACAGGCTTGTTTCCGGCGATTGAAATAAATCCACAGATTCGCAGAGATATTGACGCACGCATGGAAACAGAACCACTGAGTGAAATATACAGTGAACTCGTCCAATGTGACCCAGTCTTTGCTGCGCAGATCAGTTGCAACGATAAACAGCGAATTCAGCGGGGATTAGAGGTTTATATCTCGACGGGGAAACCCATCTCTCAGCACTGGCAGGAACAAGAAAGTACCAGTCCCTATAAACCATTCAAGATACTGGTGACGGACGAGCGTGCAAACTTGTATGCTAAGATAAACAACAGGGTTCAGCAGATGCTGGACAAAGGTTTGCTGCAAGAGATTGAATTCCTCTTGCAACAAGGTTATACATCGGATGATCCCGGTATGAAAACCATGGGTTACAAGGAGTTTATCCCCTATTTGTTGGGAGATAGCAGTTTGGAAGAGTGTCAAAGCGATGTCTGCCAGCATACTAGGAATTATGCAAAAAGACAGTTTACATGGTATAAGAAATGCGATTTCGATTTGACATTGAATGCTAACGAGGTTAGTTTATCACTTGTATTGGACAAGATAAATAGAAGCTGGTAACTGCATTAGTGTGTAGTTCCCAAGTCAATGAGGATTAAATGGATATTGTTGCAAAAGTATTTGATAGAGAGATCAGTTCTGCAGAATTGCATCGTGAAGTGGATAAGATCAAGAAACAGAAGCTAGACCTTGATTCAACAACGCTCACAAAACAGGCTTTGGACAGGGTGATAGATCGCTATCTGCTACTCCACAAGGCAATCGAATGCGGAATCAGTGTCACTGATGATGAATACGAAGACGCACTACTAGAAATCATAGACTTGGTGGAATCACCGGACAATTTGGAGCATGCATTGGCGATGAAAGGAATTGAAGCCAAGCACTTTGAGTCTATCATCAAAAACAAGATAATCATCAAGAAATACATTCATTTCCAGTGTGAAAGTAAAATTTTCATTGAAGAGAGCAAGCTCTTGAGCTTTTACGAAGAGCAGAAAGAGTTCTTTGTCACCGAAGAAGAAGTCCGTGCTTCACATATCCTGATCAAGGGAGATGATGCAGAGCAACGAGCACTCCAGCTCCGGAACTCCATGCATACCCAAGAAGAGTTCTTAAAAGCTTCTCAATTGCATTCTGATTGTCCCAGCAATGCCAAGTGTGGAGACTTAGGTTTTTTCCACAGAGGTAAATTACTCAAAGCGATAGAAGATGTCGCATTTAGTCTTGCAATCAATGAGATCAGTGCGCCCTTTAAAACTCATTATGGCTATCATATCTTGATGGTGACGGACATTCGCAATACAGCCCCAATTCCCTTTGAAAAGCTCAAGGATAGCTTACGAGCCCGTCTGGGTTACATAGAAAGGGAGTACTGCCTCACAAAGCACATTCGCGAACTGAGGGACAAGTACTCTGCCGAAATTATCCTCTTTCCTGATGCCATCAAATAAAATCAGCAATTATCTGGGAATCAGCAGTTTTGGAGAAAGCCACGGCACTGCCATTGGCGTTCTCATCGATGGAGTAATCCCCAATATCCCCTTTCCCACAGCGCAGATTATCAAGGCTTTAAACAGACGCCGTCCTCATGGTACTTATTCCACATCCAGATTAGAAGAAGATCAATTTGAGATTGTCTCCGGAGTCTTTGAAGGACTTACCACAGGAATGCCAATTTGTATCCTGATCCGGAATCGGGAATACCACACCGATGATTATGATAACCTGAAAGATGTCTTTAGGCCCGGACACGCAGATTTTAGCTGGTTTAACAAATTCAAGATTTATGACTATCGTGGTGGGGGAAGATCCTCCGGTAGAGAAACGGTCGCCAGAGTACTGGCTGCCGAGTTATACCGGCACTTTCTGCCCGAGGTAGTATTCTATTATGACACGATCCGGATTGGTGCTCTGACATCTGATTCTGTATCTTATAGTACCTATCTGGAGAGCAACCCATTTTATTGGAATGACAGCCGGGGAACGACTCCCTTATATAGCTATCTGGACGACATCAAGGCGCAAAACGACAGCGTCGGTGGTATTGTGAAGATATGTATCGGTGGTATTCCTGTGGGCTTGGGTGATCCTGTCTATGAAAAGCTGGATGCCAACATAAGTAAAGCTCTGATGTCTATTGGTTCGGTCAAAGGTGTCTTGTTTGGTGATGGACTGGAACTGGGCATGCTCCGGGGAAGCCAGGTTAATGATCCCATCACTCCATCCGGGATGAGTACTAACCACCTGGGTGGCATTAACGGAGGTATCTCCAACGGGATGCCGCTAACTTTATCCGTTGTGATTCGCCCGATTCCCTCCATAGGCATCGAACAGCAGACCATCTCCCAAACCGGTGAACCAACGGTTATCCAGATTCAGGGACGCCACGACGTATGCCATGTCTCACGGGTGATTCCCGTTATCGAAGCGATGCTGATAATCACCTTGGCAGAGGCACTGCACATGCAGGGCATGATCAACGGAGCGATCCCAAGTCTCACAGACTACCGTGATGATCTGGATAAGATCGATGAAGACATTGTCTTAGCTATCTACCGCAGAAAGCAAATCGTCGATAAAGTAAAGCAGCTCAAATCTGAACAAAATATAGCACCTCTGGACACACAGCGAGAGGCCGCGATCTTTCAAAATACAACAGAGTTTGCGGAGGCCTTGGGTTTGAACGGCGCAAAAGCTGCGGAAATCATCCGCCAAGCTATAGAAATCTGTCGTTGATGATAGTAATCTCCACTTCCGTTTTGGATATTGATATCCCCCTCCCACAGCTTCCATCGGATGCGAGAGTAGAATATCGGCTGGATTATCAAAGCAATCTCTCCCTGATCCCCTGGGAATGTTTTCATGCCGACCACATCCTGACCTATCACATTAAAGACAGTCTATCTATCACTCAATACCAAGCCTTGATAGACACCTGTGAGAGGCAGACTCCAGCAATGATTGATATCGACTACAAGCTATGGCAGAGTGGCGGTAACAAGCCATTAGGAGATCGTTATATCCTCTCTTTGCACCAAGATGTATTAGACATCGGATCCATATCTAGCCTTCTGAATGAAACCGAGGACGTGAGGTTTGTAAAGATTGCAATCAACGCCAGTACTTGGAGTGAAGTGGTGGATGTACATTCGTTGATTGCCAAATCTGGTCGCCGGGATGTGATCTTTTCCGTCATGGGCAGATATGGAAAACTGCAGCGAATACTGTATCGCACATTCGATTCAAGCGCAGTGTATGTATATTGTGGCGCTCCGACAGCCACAGGGCAGATCAGTCTGGAGGAAGCAAATCTGTATCACATCCGCAGCATAGATTCAGAAACTATGGTTTATGGAATACTGGGGAATGAAGGCGTGAACAGCTCCAAGAGTTTGAGCCGCTACAATGAAGTCTTCCGTAGAGAGTCACAGAATGCCGTGTATCTTCCTCTACCGGCGCAGTCCATTCAGGAAGCGCAAGCCATGCTGTTTTGGCTGCAAGAACGGTTTCAGGTAAGGGGGCTCTCGATCACAAGTCCCTTCAAAAAAGAACTACCCGGATCCTATGGAAAGAGCACGATTGCCAATACATTTTTGCCGGCTGCGCAGCAGTTTTACAATACCGATGTGATGGCATTTACGGCAGCCCTGAAGATATTGAATGTGTCGGTTTCTGATAGTGTGCTGATTTACGGAACCGGTGCTTGTGCCGAGCTCTTTGTCCTGCATCTTCAGGCAAATGGTTTTGGAAATATCTCAGTCTCGGGCAGAGACATATCCCACGTAGTGGAATTCTGCAATGCTTTGGGAGTTCGAACCCTCAGCGCTCATAATACAAGATTTGATCTCTTGGTCAATTGCAGTCCCCTGGGCAAATCTCCCACCAATGACATCAGCAAACTGCCAACATTTGAAAAGCTGATAGATCTGGCATACAACGCTTCAATTACCAAACTGGTACAACTGGCACAAGAGCAGAACATTCCCTATGTAGATGGTTCTGCCTTTTGGGAACTGCAGTTTGTCCCACAGTTTACTTTACTGATCCAACTGTAAAGCGAACCTGATAATCTTGTCATTGAGATTATCCGCTATAGCACACCTCAACCTCTATGTTTATTGAATCCCAGATGATAGCGTTGTGCTTCCCTCGTGATTCCGAGGTCCCACAAGGGATTCACGAGGGGATCACGAGGCGATCAACTCGGAATGCAGGGGAAAAGAAAAGCCCGAAGCGAAATACTTCGGGCTGATATGTAGGATGTTGCTGAAGTTATTTCATCAACATTGCTTTACGGGTTTGAGTGTAGTCTTTGGTTTCCAGTCTATAGAGATAGATTCCGGAACCGACACTACGGTTGTTGTTATCTGTACCATTCCAGACTACTGAATGCTGTCCGGCAGCCATGCTGGTATTTGCCAAGGTTTTCACCAATTGTCCTTTCAGATTGTAAACAGACAGTTTGACGTTGCCCTGGGTCTTGATAGAGAAGGCGATGTTGGTAGTAGGATTAAAGGGATTCGGGTAGTTATTGTAGAGCTTTGTGATCAAAGGAATCTGGTTGGGATCCAGGTTGCTGGTATTGGGGTAACTGAACCCAATGATGTTTGATTCCGTGCTCTCGCCATTGGCATAAAGACTAGTGATATAGAACTTGTAGGTACCTAAGTCGGAGAGTGTTTCAGCAAAGGAGTTCTGTATTACCTCTGCATATAGTTCAAAGTCTCCGGCATTGAGGCGGCGATATACTCTATAGCCGATGGGTGCAAATTCCGGTTCCACAGGTATCTGCCAGTTTAAGTTCAGTTGCGCTTCATTCACACTGTATGATAGATTTGTAACAGGCTTAAAATAAGCAAGATAGAAGTCGTGTGTTACCGATGGAATGGTGATGCCTGTTGCAATATTGGATACTGATTCAGTCAGATACCCGGGGCAAGAGGCAGAGATTGCATAAGTACCCAAGGGAAGGTAGAGGTTATAGGTTCCATCATTTAGAGGATGAGTGATCATATTGCTATCTGAATTGATCAGAACAGAGCTCATCTCAAGTTCCGGATTACCTGAAGTCAAAGCACCGGTAATCTGGGTCGCAAATTCCAAATATCCTGTGGTCTGCACATCGTCGATAAACCAACCGATGTTTTGCACACCCTGATCCGATGCGAAAGTCCATTTGAATTGGACGGTTTGATTCGCGTAGGAACTGAGGTTAAATTTGGCAAGGGTCCAGTCCGAGGATCCGCTATAGCCGGCTTCATTCAACGCAGGTAATGTTGCATTTGTATAACCGCCATCAGGAGTCAACAAGATCCATGAATTACCGTTGTTGGTAGATATTTTAACGTTTCCGCCATCATAGTTGGGCTCGATATTGTAATAATGCCAGAATTCCAGCCCAAAATTGGGACCAATATATATCGAGGGTGATACCAGAGAGTATGTTACGTTGTTGGGATATTGATTGTTCAAGCGTGTTCCCCAAACCTTGGTTCCGGAATGTGCTCCCACGGTGTTGTCGACACCCCATTGCCAACCATTGGTGGTGGGGCTGGGAACAAAATCACCATTTGAACTCTCGAATGTGCTATTCATGCCGGTGATTCCACAGCTAACCATTATCTGTTCGTTTTGGGCATCAATCAGGTCTCCCAAATAACTGAGATAGAAAGTTATGAAGTTACCTGTTTGCACCTGATTCGAAAATGTAACGTCATAAGTAGCCTGCGCCGTCATTCCTGCAGGAATACAGCTCAGAATCTGTTCCGGATTGAGGATTGTAACACGTGTATCCAGGCATAGAATGTTACTGGTGACGTTTCTGGCTTCGACGGTCGTATTATTTGTGAAGTTCACGATCAGTTTGAACGATTCACCCGGTTCGGCTATCCCATTACCATTTCCCTGAGCGTCGTTTATGAACTTTTTCAGTATGTTCAAAGCTGGTTTTTTGACGACGAACGAAGTGGGGTATTGCCAGCTGTTGCCATTAATATTCACATAGCAAGTAAGCTGTATGACTGCGTTGTCAGGGCAATTTTGGGATATAGTCATTGTGATAGCTTGCTGATTCACAGCATTACCGCTACCGGTGATGTTGTCATAGGTAGAAACACTATTTGTAAATGTAACATTTGCACTGGTCGATGAAACAGAGATGCGAACGTTACGAGCAGTATCCAATCCCAGATTGCTGAGTTTGATCCCCAGTTCTACGGATTCACCTGGTTCCACGACATTGTTGTTGTTTGAATCGTGTAAATATGTATCGGAGATCACCAGATATGGATTCTGATGCAGGACGGGCGTTGTGGTAATCAGCAGGGCTTTCTGATTTGAGAGCGGTGCTGCAGCTTGAGCATAGACGTTGTTGTATGTGTATTCCAAGCCACGTGTATTGGTGTGGTCTTTGATGCCGATAGTGCTGTAGTTACCATGATATGGAGTGTATCCACTGATACCGGTATCGACATTGTTAAACACTTTGTACTGAATCTTGACCATGCCATCACCAAGCCCCGTGGGGTAATAGATGGGATCGTAGAAAATCACTTCAAATGTTTCTTCGGAACTGCGGTCATATCCGTTTCTCATCTTGTGATACTGAATGACAAAGGTATGGTTTTCGGGATTGTAATATTTGTAAACACCTGCATCTTGAATGATTATCAAATCATCCCAAAATGCCGCAATCATGGGATTGGCACCTAAGGCTCCGGGAAGTCTGTAGTTCCGGAAATCGGCATTTGCTGTTACGCCCAAAGCAATGAAGCCATTGACGCAAACTGTAATCTGGCTGTAATCGATGCCATAAAAACCAAATGTAAAAGGCAAATCGATCACTGCCAAGGCGGTAGATCCCACTTGGTCACCTTCATCGTTGCTGGTACCGGAATCTGAAAGACTGATTAATGTACCGAAGCCGCCCAAACTGGGATGGATCTCTACCCATTCATAGGTAGGGCAGTCCGGAAATGATGTGTCACCGGAGTCATAAATGAAATAGCCATACTCATCCGGTCCCAGTGGTGTTGTAACCGATACTGTACCAATCGAGATACTGAAATCACGAGTTTGACTGAGCCCTTGTGCATTATAAAAGCGTATCTGCATAGGGATTTGCATGCCGGGGATCAATTGCGGACGGGCAAATACAGAGAAACTGTCCATGGATGTGATAACTGCGTTTGCAGGAATATCACCCAAAGTTGCCAGTGAATCTGTTACCACCAGCAAATCATTTAAGGAACGCAGTTCAGCATAGATCGAAGTGGTAGGTAGATTGGAATTGTTACGTACACTGATGTGGATCATTCCTGTCTCGGAAGGATCTAGCACCATATTTGCACCGGCAGTCATAGTCGTTTGTTCCAGGATTAGATTTGAATTGTTCGCTAGCAGATGAAAAACGCACTGATACGATTGATTTTGACTATCTGTTAGGTTCAAAACCATGCGGATATCATGCGATTCAGGCAGATTGGATGCAATGCTGACTACAAATGGAGCACTGTTGTTTACTACTGCATTCGCGTCCAAGCTGTTGTATGCAGACTGGCTATTTGTAATAGTTACAAATTGGTCTGTGGAAGTCAAGCTTGAGCTGATACCGCTGATGCTGCTCGCTGTAGTATTCTTGAGGCTTACTGTCAATTGGACTGTCTCACCTGCTTCAGCAATTCCATTGCCATTTCCACTGGCTGAATCAGATACAAAACAGTTTGAATAGACTATCGAACCGGATGCATCAATTGAAGCAGTTTGTTGAGCAGGTTTGTAATTGTGAGCAGAGGCTGTAAATATCAGACTACCGGAAGCTGTAACAGGGATATATAGACTTACGAGTCCTTCAGCATCGGTAAAACCTTTTGTGATCACATTATTGCCTGCCACATCGTAAATTGTGACGCTGGTGTTTTTCACGGGAACACCCATTTCATCATGCACCATAATATCTACCAGGTTTGTCCCCGATGGTATCGTAGTGGGGGCAGTCATTACCAGTTTACCAGGGATGCCAATCCATACTTCTGTAGTGGGATCGCCCATCAAGTTGCACCAGTGTGCAAAGTACTTAGTTTGAGTGGAATGAGTTACATTATAAAGCTTATGAAGATAGATCTTACCGTTCAGAAGAGCTTCACCCATTGTTCGCATCTTGTGTGTCATAATGCCGTCAAAAATGCCACCATTCAGGGCGTTGTTAAACATAGTATGCGTTCCTGAAGTAGCCATACCTATAGCAGTTACCGCCCCTTTCGGAGTGGCAGCACTACCCAACTGAATAAAAGCCTCGGTAGTGGCATTGCCGGCGAAGGAACCCGTGGCACATGTTATAATCACAGCATGGGGTAATTTGAAACCATTGATCAAGCTTGATCCGGGACTCCAGCTACTCATCCCGATGTAACCACGGTAATTAAAGAAGCCAACACCCTGGTTTATACTGGAGTTAATATATGTGCTAAATCCTGAAGAGTATTGTTCCAGGTATGTATATTCAGGATTTACAATTTGAGAAATCTCTTTCACAAACTTGTTTGTATAAATAGTCGAAATACCGGAGCTGGAAGTGTCACCCACTAACAGCATTCGGTTTAACCAAGCTGCTGCCACGGGATCGGTATTCACATTCTTCTCATAGGCATACACCTTGGCCATTATAGTAGACATTTGACCAGTATCGGTAAAAGAAATACGTCCCATAAATACATCACCCAGAAGATCATCTCCTGCCAAGTGACTGTAAGGATAGTCGCCTTCACCGTTATAAGTAGAATAAGTTTCGTTCCATGTGGGAATGCCGTAGTTTCCACCAACGTCACCCATTATAATCAGATAGTCAAATTTGGTGTGCGGATCGTTGTACAATCCTTGCAGATAGGTCTTGATTGTACTATTGGAAGTACCTGCCACTTGAGTCGATACTACATTTACGTCATAGCCTTTTTGGCGTTTCCAATTTACGAAATTGTTCAATTCCTGGATAAAGTTTTGATCTGTTGTTTGTCTGTGTAACACCACAAGTTTGGGATTGACGGGGGCCTGATCCGTATCCCTGAAATCATCGAAATTGTCTATCATAGAGTCATAGAGGTTCTCAAATATGGGAGAATAGCCTTGGTAAGAAGACATTTCATTGATACCCTGAGCATTACTAAATCGGATCGTGACATCTATATCTTCATAGACCAATATTTGTTTGGAACCTGATTGATACTGCACTGGATATATATTGACCTGAATAATCCGGAAATCTCTCATAATTGAGGGTGCAGAATACTCCACCAATCGTGATGGATATGTCTCAGAACCTGCGTAGAAGCTGCGATTGTAAACGAGGTCTCTTTCATCGCTCTCTTTGGCAAATACAGGTTTGGGGTTAACTGAGTAATAGGTCTTTGCGGCTGAAGGGGTTACGAATACCTGATAGTCTCCATGAGCGGGTATCGCAAGCGTAGTAGAGATGAATGGTAAAGCCGGTTTACCATCGTCAGCAGTCTTTTCAAGGCCTTCCAGGATAACATCTTGAAAAAGTTCATTTTTGATAGTTACATCCTTGAGCTGTAAGACAGGGCTCTGGACGTGAAACTTGATTTCATGGCTGTTGCTGGAGATAATATTGACAGGTTTCCCTTCGGCAGCAATAGCATAAATAGACAACACACACACTGATAACAGTGAAATCATTAGCCACGACTTAATTCTTGTTTTCATACCTTTTCCTTTGCAATCTGTAATAAAAAACCTGAGTACTACCTCAGGTTTTGAAATCTATAAATCAGACGCTACATATCAATCAATGCGATAGATAAGTACGCCATTATCTCTGCTGGCAACGATCAATTTGCCATTGAAAAACTTGACTGTGTTGCTATATCCGCAAGATGTCAGGTTTTGCATCAAGATGGGATTGGATGGACTTGTGACGTCAAATAGATAAACACCACCAATTCCCGAACTCACTGCGACCATGTTTTGATATATGTCGATGCCTGTAGCATATCCCTCGGTATCAATGCCACTCACTATTGTAGGAGTTGCAGGATTGGAAATATCCACAATCTGAAGACCGCTCTGTTGGCAAGTCACATAGGCATAATTGCCACTTACTATTGTCTTTTGTGCTTCACCAGGGAGAACAACTGAGCCGACATAGGCACCATCTGTTTTGTCGTAAATCTGGAGTCCCCTTTGCTCTGTAGTGACAAAGAAATGGGTGGCATTTACGTCAAATCCGGTGGCTGTGGCAGGTGTTGAGATGCCCATTGTGATGCCCAACCAGGCATTATTCTCGCCATCAAAAAGGCCATAATTGAGCTTTCTTCCTGCTGTAAACATACCTTCGATAGTAAACTGATTTGTGGGATTTGGGATATCAAAAAACTTCAGACAGCGCACATCTTGAGTAGCGCCTGTGATGGAGTCGAGATACCTGAGAGAGTCGAAAACTGTAGTATCGATGATGTGGATCAAATCTGTTCCATCAGTCTCATTGATAAAGAGTTTGTTTTGAGTTTTTACGCTCGAAACATTCCTCACACGGATGAATGGGACTACAGAGCCATCAAATGCTGTTAGGCTGGTAAACCATCTATATCCGTAATCTGTCATGTTTATTATAGAAAAACCGCCTTGGTCCAAAGCTATGTACGCATTTGTATCATCAATGGAAATATCCATCGGGTCCCCTACGACAGGCATTTGTTTGACAAGTGTTAACACTTCTTGGTCTTGCCAATTTGTATTTCTATCGGCACAGCTTGAGATCAGAACTACTGTAATTAACAGTAACAGTATCAATGGCTTGTTCAGCATGATAATCCTCCATTGCAATTATCAAATGTCCTTAATTAATTTTCATCAAAGTCGATACTACATATATGCAATAATCGTTCCGATAGCTAGAAATCTTCAATGACTTTACTTAAAATACTCCTGTCAGTCTTCATAATCGGGATTCAGGTAGGATGTACTGGTGTTGTTGCATCATTACTTTTTCTAAGCAATGATATGTGGGCAAGTATGTAGAATTGAAACACGTAAAAGCGGTCACAGATTATTGATCATTTAAAATCGAAAGAGATGTTAAACGAGTGAGGAAAGAACCTTTTTGGGATCCTGCTCCCAAGGATAGATCTGAAACTACTGTTTTGTTGATAACCCAAACATTGTCGGCTGCAGGTTTATTGGGTGTTCTATATCCCCACACATCGTGTAAAGCATAGGGGATTCCATTTTCCGAACCTATGTAGAGCATGATATGTCCTTCCATTCTCAAGAGGCAGATCCCGCCAATGCCTTTATCTATAATGGCTTCTGTTCGGAAAGTAGGTGTGTCTTTGCTGGTAAAGGTACAAATAGCCGAAGCAGCTTTTTCTTGAAAACCACCATTTCGAGGAAGATTGATACCAAAGGTAGCAAATAGTCTATTGATCATACTGGAGCAATCCCAGTCTCCATTACTGCCACCCCATCCATAGCCTTCGTTTTGAAGTTTAAACGCCTGTATCAGGGCATTACGTGGCGTATATGGCAAATATCCGGGGTGAGCATCGGTTTTTGTGATGTATCCCGTAATAAATTCACATCCGCCTTGAGTGTTTCGCATCGGAAGCTTCACTAGGTATTGATGTTCAGTTTGACCGAGCAAGGGGAACTTATTGCCCATCCGGGTAAAACCGGCATGGACTGTTTCATTACGATCCATCCACAAATCAGCTTTAGTGCTCGTGATCACGATGAACTCTTGAGGTTTGATATAGTCTTGCCATGCCTGTTCGTCACAGATCGCAATATCAGAAACCGGATTCCAACCTATATCGATTGAAGAAGCACAATAATACCACTGCTTGTCTTGAGTCGTCTGGTAACAAATTAAGGGAGTTCCGATATCCATTCCTGAATTCTGCCATTCATCAAATTCGATGTCACCGACTTTGGTAAAACAACCATCGGATGTGGGAAACACGCGTTGAGAAGACAGTGAAGTAACCAGGGCGCGCTTGGCTTCGCTGAGCTTGCCCGCTGACTGCAAATTCAAATTGGTCTCTAGATCTGTCCAAAACTTCTCACTAAAAGCGCTTCCCAGACTATCGACGTATTTCATGGAGCGTGTAGCACGAAACTGTTTTTGAATGCGGAAATTCATGGATTTGGAGCTATATCTTGTGGATATCCCGCTGATGTCGGAAACAGCTCCGGATCTTCGGTGAATTTTGTGATTGAATTCTTGGATTTGATCCGAAGTCATAATGGTTGAATCCGGATATGGGTGTCTGGCAATCCAGTATCCTGCAGTTTTCATTCTAAAATCCACATTCGGCAGCGATGAAGGTGCAGCAAAGGGTATGACTGGTATCTCGGCAGACAAATTGGCAACTACAAACAGTACTAAACAGAGTAAAAAACAATAACCACGAAACAAGGTACCTCCCGATGATAGTAAGGCCGTTATTATTATATGAGTTTGGTCCCCTTTGTTGAAAACGCATTTACGTCCAGAGAAGCAAACAATCCTTGATTGAACTTTGGTATAGCAGCAGCAGCTACCATGGCAGCGTTGTCCATGCATAGTTTCAACGATGGGAAATATGCGTTGATGCCATATTTATTGGCATGGGTAGTCAAGCCGGAACGTAAAGCAGAATTGGCTGCAACGCCGCCGGCAAGAAGAATATTCTCGACGTTATGTAATCTTGCCCAACGGACAGTTTTTTTGATCAAAGGTTCGACGATAGCGGCTTGAATCGAGGCAGCAATATCTGCCTGATGCTCTTGCAGGTATTCATCATCGATGCTCCTGATATACTGGAGCATGGCTGTTTTGACTCCGCTGTAACTAAAATTAAAGTTGTCCTTCTGCTTCAAGGCACGGGGGAATTGAAAGAAGCTGGGATCTCCTCCGACCGCTAGTCTATCGATGATCGGACCGCCCGGGAATCCCAAATGCATTAGTTTAGCTGTTTTATCAAAAGTTTCTCCTGCTGCATCATCAAGGGTTTTTCCCACAATTTCAAATTCCGTTTCCGTTCGGAAATAAACTAACTCTGTATGGCCTCCTGATACTACCAAAGCCAGAAATGGAGCTTTGATATTAGGATGCACCAAGTAATTGGAAAAGATATGTGAGAGCATATGGTTGACTGTTATCAGGGGCAGATTCCTGCTCCAAGCCAAGCTTTTCGCAAATGACAGTCCCACGATCAGGGATCCTATCAGGCCCGGATTGATTGATACTGCAATGGCTTGAATATCATCGAGATCTACTTTTGCTTCTTGAAGAGCAGCAGAGGTTAGATACATGATGTTTTTCATGTGTAGTCTGGACGCCAATTCAGGCAAGATTCCACCAAATTCTAAGTGATTTGGCTGTGAGGAAATCAGATTTGAGTAGACTTTATATTCAGTATCAACAACTGCGACAGAAGTGTCATCACATGATGATTCGAACGCGAGGATGTAGTTTGTTTTCATTATTTTACAAATACCTTTGTGGGTGTAATATCGACTAGGATTACGTCTTCCGGGACCGCTACTTTGATCTCATACATGCCATCACTATCTGGAGTGGTATCTAGCGTGGCAGAGATATTGTCTGTAGAAAAAGTTGCCAGTGTTTTGGCACTACCTTGTAGCTTGATAGTTACTCTGGAAGGCACTATCTTCTGCGAAGCAGTTCCTTCAATTGTGATGTTACCAAAGACCTTGGTGACTATATCTTCGTTTATTATTACAATACTGATGGAGTTTGTGGATAAGGAGACATCGCCATCGGGATTGATCAGATCTATTTTAAA
>PHBQ01000081.1 GCA_002841975.1 Candidatus Cloacimonetes bacterium HGW-Cloacimonetes-1 | reverse complement strand
TTGAGCCGACGGCTTTGACTTTTACACTGAGGATCAGATTCCCATCCGGGAAATAACCACTTAAGAGCGCTTCTTTGAGGACTTTATTCCGATCAAAGATCGTATCAAAATCAAAATCTCCGCTTACATGAGTAAAGTTTGCACTGGTGGAGTTCGTGATCAGATCCCGGTTCGACAGCATCATGAAAGGGGAATTTGCCGGAACGGCTTCCACAGATCTAAAGCTGACAGTTGAGAGCTCCAAGCTATTCCAATGGAGTTTTACTTCCATGTCAAACATATGAGCTACAGCATCATCATTGCGAACCTGAAGATAAGTTAAAATGGGCTGTGCCTCGGGAGAATACGGGTCAAAACTGACCGTATTTAACACATTCACTTGTACGGATTGAGGGGTAAAGCTGGCTGTAATGCTATAAGCATTGACTGTAAATGCTAATAGAATAACCAATATCACTATGGTTAGAGAGTGTTTCATTGTTCCTCCATCATTTGATTACGCATTGCTATGGTAATTATTGCAGACAATAGCTCCCCGAAAGACATTCCAGCCGCTTTTGCGGCCATAGGTGTCAAACTGAGGGGAGTCATGCCCGGAAGAGTATTTACTTCCAGGAAATAGTGCTTTTCGCCGTTGAAACGAAAATCGATCCTGGCATATCCGCGACATTCAGTCGCCTTCCATATTCTTTCTGCATATACTTTTAATAATTGTGTATCGGCTTCATCCAGCTTTGCCGGAGCGTCGTAGATAGTTTTGCCTTTGGTGTATTTATTGTGATAATCATACCAACCTTCCGTAGGAGTGATCTCCACAACAGACATTGCTGTTCCGTCAAGAATGGTCACGGTCAGTTCTCTACCCTCTATGTATTCCTCGATCAGGATCGAATTGCTGTATTGAAATGCAGCTTCGACGGCTGGCTTCAGCTCTGAGATGCCTTTGACGATGCTAATTCCTACCGAGGAACCTGCGTCATTGGGTTTGACCACCAGAGGTAACCCAAGTTTATCGACAATATTGCTGTAATCCATGCTATCCTGATAATCGCGTAAGAGGTCTTCCCTCATGAGGACACTTTTGGGGACCGGGATTCCTTCTTCGGCAGCTATCAGCTTGGACACATATTTGTCCATGGTGATAGCACATGCCTTGTGCTTGGAGCCGGTAAACGGCACTCCTGCCAGATTCAGTGCTGCCTGTAATTCACCGTTTTCGCCAATGCCTCCATGCAAACCGATGAATACTATATCCGTACCCAGAGCTTTGACTTTTTCTATCACATGGGACATATCACCAAACTCTTGGGGATCTAGTTCATGAACCTGATGACCATCATTACTCAATTGTTGTGCAATCTCCCTTCCACTGATCAGGGATACTTCACGTTCTGGGGAGTCACCTCCCTTCAATACGACGACATTGTACATAATACCTCTATAGTAATAAAATAGTCTCTAAATCGTGGGCTGCTACAGTTAAAAGTAAACATGGAAAAAGACCTTCAGGTCAAATCCTAAAGCAGCCTTGAAACGGGCAGGTCCTTGTGAATTGGCACCACACCAATCCAATAACCGGTATTGATCCCTAAGTTGTTCCACCAATAAATGGCTGTGGAGCACACTAATCCCGGACTTCAGGTCATCCGCTTCAGTAGCTCTCAGGATTGAGTACACAGTATCTGTGGAGTCACATAGTAAGAGATTGGCACTCACAATCCGGTTTTCCAGATAGAGATTGAACTGACGGATATTTCCTGCTTGCTCTTGTAAGATCAAGAACTTTTTCAATCTGGCCGCAGGGATAGAAAAGGGGTGATTTTTTCGGCTGAACATTTTGATTGTGAGGTCGATAAAGCGCTCGGGATCAAAACCGTATCCGGATGTATAATCGCAGCGTAAAGCTTTGCGAAGATTGGTTTTTTGTTCGCTAAAAATCTCTACATCCCTGTTCAGCTCGTGCTGAAAAGTATAGAGTGGTTTAGCGGATATTTTTTTGTTCCAGGTAAAACCTCTTACATCATGATTCTGAAAGTGGAGATTGATACCCAGGCGATGATAGCGCTTCTGCAGAAAGAGTGCAATTTCGCTCTTGATCTCCAGTTTGTTCAGTAAGGCCCGATTGGGATATTTGGGCGGATCAAAGTAGAAACAGATCGGTTGGTAATAACCCAGAACCGGAGAATAGCACTTTGATAATCCCAAGATAGTCTTTTCGTAAATAGGCATCAGTGCCACCACGTGCTCATTCTGGAAGCATACCAAATGATAAGCTCTACAGTTGTGAACTTCTGCCAGTCCTTTCATCCAGATAGGATTTGTCCAGATTGGCACTTGAGTGGAGGACTGGGGAGATTGATCGGGATCAAAGAGGCGGATGCAAAAATTCATACGCTATATGTATTTTTGGATAATCTCGAGCAATTCGCTCAGTTGGAATGGTTTGATTACATAGTCTGATACACCGTTCACCATGGCCTTGTACGCACTGTCGATGGTAGGATATCCTGTCATAATCAAACAAAATATATCCTGATCCACTTCCAGAATACTCTCCATCAATTGCAATCCATTGATTCCAGGCATCACCAAATCTATCAATGCAAGGCTGTACTTTCCGTGTTCAAATATGGTCATCGCCTCTTCGGCACTCTCGGCAAGATCTACCGTAAACCCTTTTGCAGTAAGGTATTCACCTATTACTTCTCTCAGTAAACGATCATCATCCACGAGAAGTAAGCGAGAGTTCATATCAGTTACCTTGCCTTCATTTATTTCTTTAACACATCATAACCGATATCGCTGTTATCGTCAATATAAATAATAGTCTGTGCTGTATAGAGTAGTCGTTTGTATAAAGCAATCCAATTATCCGGCAGCAGGAGTTTTGTCGTCAATTCTCGGACTCTGAACATGGCTAACATTTGATTCTATCTAATTCAGCACAAGCTCGGAGATTTTAGGTGTCATGTAACATCCTACAATGCAAGTATATAGAGTGAGCTTAGGAAATAAGCTTGACAAAGAATGCGCTTTGATAATATTCTATGCCTGAGGAATAAATGGAACTAACTGAAAAGGATTATCATGAACTGTATCAATACTCTTTGAAGGCTGCATATCATTTTGTCGGCTATAAAGATGAGGCATATGACATTGCCCAGAATGCCCTTTTGTCTTTTATTTCCTCCAAAAGCAAGATAGACAGTCCTCATTCATGGTTACGAATAGTTCTTCGAAGAGAAGCAACCAAATTATTTGAATCACAAAAAAAATATCGTGATCTTCAGAGCAAGGCTCCACTCGAACGGTCAATCGCACCAAAAACAGAGGATATGGCAGAATCTGACCGCATCATCGCCTTGGATTACAAGAAGGTTAAAAAGATACTCTCTACGGATGATTATGAGATCTACAAAAAGATCAAGAAAGCCGGATTTAGTATTCAAGAATACGCCAATAAAGAAGATATTCCATATAATACAGCAAAGAATCATAAAAACCGAATCAAGCGCAACATCCTGGCAAATCTACTATGGAACGATGGCTGGAGACATTCTACCAAGATCCTGAACTTTTCTCAGTTCAATAATATCAACAGATTCATCAGCAGCATGTTAAGCGCCGTGAAAAACAATAGTATTGATGACTTGATACACTACAAAGGCAAGCTACAAAGTGAAGAGATCATGACTGTGCTGGGTTCTGTATCGGAGTGTTTGGAATGGTCGATTAGCTGTGTGAATGGACAATACAAATGCTCGTTGTCTTGCATCCAAGATAACGAGGCAAAATGCTTAGTCACTATGAACATAGAGTTTAAGGCGAAGAACATAATAAATATGACTGCCATCCATCTTTTCCATCCTATTCTGGTAGTAAAGGGAAGCAGTAAGCAATTACAAAGGCACAAAAAGAAAGGAAAACTAGAGCTCAGTTTTGAGGAGTTCATGACCAATTACAAGACTATTCTTTCTTGAAACAGCTTCAGTGACAAATCCACATTTTCTGCTCAAACCATTAACATCACCATTCTGGCATAAAACCCCAATAAAAAACAATCACAAAATAACAATTTATATCACTGCAAATCAATAAGTTATAGCAAGTCTGCACGTCAACATTGGGAATCTCCGTACTTATAGGGCAAGAAAGTATGAACCGTGGAGGTTTCCAATGCACAAATTTATAAAGATGATTGCCTTGCTGACATTACTGCTAAACTTCGCAACAGCGGCATTTGGATGGACTAAAGACTCATTACCTGTATTCAAAGGTGATATCACCAGCGTTTCTCATCGTACAATTGAAGCAGGAGACGGCTATATAATTATCGAAATCGACGGGGAATTGTATATCTATAAATCTGAAAACTAAGCACCTGGATAACAGTGGCAGCCGAGACTCGGGGAAAGATAGATCATCATTATTCCTCAGCTGGACTACTAGTAGGCTTGATGCATGGAAGGGATTGTTTATTATACAGTGTTCACGCCTAAGAATTAGATGTAACAGGTGCCACTGTTATTGCCGGGTAAATGCGATAGATATCATTGAAAAGCGCAAACACGATTGATAATATTATCGATCCAGTTTTAATGACTTATACAATAGTAATGAACGGTATTGGGCTCTATGTACAAGGATACATGTGTTAAGGCAAGGAAAGCTTATGGAAAAGTACGAATTTGTCAGCGTTGCTTCCAGCTTGCTATTTGATGGCGACAGAATCCAGACTCTGATGAGTAGAGAGGTTCCAATGCCAAACAGAAAGAGCGATGGAAGTCGTTTTACGCAAACTGAGATTGATGCCGTTTGGAAAAAGGGCGTCTATTTATCAGGGGAAGGGGAGACAGAGCATCGCAAAGATAAATGCGGGGCTATTATCCAATACGACAAGTATGACGATCAGTCATCGTCACTGGGTTGGGAGATAGATCATATCAATCCGGTTTCTAAGGGTGGTAAGGATGATATCACAAATCTACAACCACTGAAACGTGAAAACAATAGAAGGAAGGGAGACAAGTATCCCTGGACTGTCTGGGATTGTTAATTGAAATAGAGTAAACTTGAGACTCGGACTCATCTCTTTCACATTCCTTTAGGAGTGTGAATTCGTCGTATGTGGACGATTTGCCGCGTGTAGAGCTCAGTGCAATCTACAGAAGGTACACCTCATGATCAATTCAAAATATCGTTAATGTGATCGCGAAACCTAGCTCAGAGCCTCATCAAGGGTTTTTATCAGTAAGTTCTTGGAAAACGGTTTGGCAATATAATGTGTGCAGCCTCCGGCAATAATCCTCTCCCGATCCCCGATCATGGTGTAACCGGTGACGGCAATAATCGGCTGATTGGTGTAGTTTGGTAAAGCCCGGATCTGTTTTGTAGCTTCTAGGCCATCAATGCCACTACCCAAGTTTATATCCATCAAAAATGCCTCATAAGCCTTATCCCTTGCCATCAAAACGGCTGTTTCTCCATCAAAAGCAGACTCTGTGATATAGTCGTTTTTCAGAAACGAGGAAGCCAGTTTTTGGTTTACCGGGTTATCTTCGACAATCAGGATTAATGGTTTCAGGTCGGATTTGGCTGTTGCAATACCGGCTGGGACATCGGGTTTGGGCTGTACAATCTGCTGTATTTCGTTATTCATTACATAGGGAAGGCTGATAGTAAAGATAGATCCTTTATTGAGCTCACTTTGTACTTCGATGGATCCGCCATAGAGATTGATAATCTTTTTGGTAATTGGCAATCCCAGGCCACTGCCCTCGTAATCTCTTCCATAGCCTTCACTGGCTTGTCGAAATTCCGCAAATATGGTTTGGTGCATATTGCTCCGAATACCAATCCCTGAATCTGCAACCGTAATCTGCAGTGTGGTCCCACTGGGAGTTTCAGCCAGAGCAGCAGAAACAGATATTACTCCTTGTATAGTGAACTTGATGGCATTCTCGATTAATTGTCCAATCGCTTGCTTGAAAAGCTTTGGTTCGATTTTCAAGAAGATATTAGGATGAATATCATAGATAAAGTCTAACCCTTTTTGTTTGATCTCGTTGCTGTAGTATTGGCATATAGATGCTAATTCTCTACTGATATTGCTGTATTCGGTAGTGAGGTTCTGCACCTTTGAGTTTGATTCTAATTGAGCCAACAGCATAATCGAATCCAGTGTATTCATCAGACGTTTACCGGATTTGTAGATCAAATTTGCCATATCGGTAACTTCCAAATCGAGAGCAGTTTTGCGGATCAAATCGGAAAATCCCAGTATACCATTGAGGGGAGTACGCAACTCGTGGCTCATATTTGCCAATAGTGCAGATTTTAACCTGTCTGATTCTTCAGCTTTTTCTTTTGCCATCAGGATTTCATTTTCGGCTTTGCGACTTTTGGTCACGTCCTGGACCTGAGCGATGAAATAGAGCGGTGTACCCTGATTATTGCGAATCATGGTGGAACGGACGTTTACCCAAATGATTTCACCGTCTTTGCGGAGATAACGTTTTTGGATGCTGACAACATCTGATTTCCCGTGCATCATATCGGACACAGTTTCAACGTTGCTTTCCAAATCCTCCGGATGAGTGAGTTTATAAAATGTCAGTTTTTGCAGTTCTTCTTCGCTATACCCGACAATGTCGCAAAATGCTTTATTTGCACGCATTATTGTGCCATCAATATCCAGAATATCCATTCCAATGGGGGCATGTTCAAAAGACAGCTTGAATCGATTTTCACTTTCCGAGAGATTATCCTGCATCAATTTTCGTTCCGTGATATCGGTGATCATGTTTATGATACTATTGGTCTTGGTCTCTTCATTGTGAATTACTACGGACCTCAGATCACCCAAAAAAGTCGAGCCATCGCGCCTCACAAATTCTACTTCAGGAACGGAGATGCTACCTTTTTCGAGCATAATGGGATAGCTGGAAACAAAGAGAGTTTGAAATTGCGGAGATAAAAACTGCAAGCCATTCAGACCCAGCAATTCTTCCGGGCTATCAAACCCGAACATTGCGGCCTTTCTGCAGTTTGCGAAGACAGTATTGAAACTTTCATCTAACATGCAGATTGCATCAGGTGATGTTTCCACCAACACCTTGTATAGATTTTCGCTGTATTTGAGATCTTTTTCCAATTTTACAAAGCTGCTCACGTCATAAGTGATACCTTGAATATGATCGACACTACCCTGTGAATCTCTTACAATCGTAGTATAATCATCAATCCACCGTAGGGATCCATCTTTTGCCAGTATTCTGTAGTGCTGTTTGTAGAGATCGTGATGCTTTTCAATATTGGCCGAGCTTTGCTCAAATACTTGTTGTCTATCATCAGGATGGATAAGATCCGAATAACAAAGCATTCCGGAAGTAAATTCCTCGATCTGATAGCCATATTTGATGACATTATTGGAGACATAGACCACTGGCCAGCCGGGCTCTGCCTTCCATTGCCATAAAGTGACGTCTGTACTATCGATGATAATACTCGCCTTCTTGAGATCAGCTTCTATTTCTTTTTTACGTCTTTTTACTTCACTGTCTTTCAGCTCTCGTTCTACTGCCGGTACAATGCGTGCGAGCTTGTTTTTCATGATATAGTCGTTAGCACCATCTTTCATCATTTGAACGGCAATCTCTTCACCCACAGAACCGGAAACCAAGATAAATGGGATTTCAAGCGCATACTCATTGAAAACCTTCAGGGCTTCAACACCTGTGAAAGAGGGTAAAGAAAAATCTGCTATTACGATATCCCATTCCTGATTTGTCAATGCATCCCGCAAAGTTACTTCATTTTCCACGCGGTAATGATCTGTTACAAAATTGCCTTTCGATAGTGCTCTGAGTACCAAGAGCATATCATCTTCACGATCTTCTACAAATAGTATCCGTAACGATTTTTCCATATCAAGTCCTTGATTGCTGATGATATTTTTAGTCATGCTGGTTTAATAAAACACTAAAGGTGCTTCCCCGGTTCAATTTGCTGGCGACGGTTATTTCTCCGCCGATCCTGGAGATAAAATCGTGGCAAAGGATCAAGCCCAGCCCTGTACCGGTTTCATTTGCAGTTCCCAGATTTCGAAAGTCGTTGTCCAATTTAAACAACTTACTCAAGTTTGTACGAGAAATCCCGATCCCGGTGTCGGAAACAGATATTGCGACCTTGTTGTCGATGATTTCGGATTTCACCAAAACCTTCATGCTGGGACTGGAAAACTTTATGGCATTTGAGATGAGATTCCGGAATACTGCAGATAGCAGCTGGACATCCGAAATCATCTGCAAATCTTTGTTTACATCGTTGATAATAGTTATACCTTTATCGATGGCGTGGATATCATTGATCTCCATACAGCCCTGGATGAGAGAATGCATGTTAAAACGTTCATTCTGGATAGTTATTTTCCCCGTCTGGGACCGCGCCCAGTCCAGGAGATTTTCCAGAAGTTTGTGTGCACTTTTTGCAGAGAGATTGATTTGATGAATAAAGTCCAGGAGCTCTTCATATCCAAATTCGCCGTTGTTTTGACGGATGAAATCCGATAAAGAGATGATGGCATAGAGTGGATTTTGGAGATCATGTGCAATAATAGAGAAGAACTTGTCCTTTGTAACATTTAGCTCTACCAGTTGTTTTGCGGTCTGGGACAGCTTGTCCTCGGAGGCTTTTTTTTCAGTGATATCGGAGATAAAGCCATCCAGGAAGATTGGATTGTTGTGAGCATCATACACGGCATTGCCCTGTTCCCATACCCACCTGATGTTGCCTTTCTTGTCTACGATTCTGTAAGTCATCTGAAATTGGGTTCTCTGAGATACACCATTATTCACGTTATTCCTCACCAAGGATCTATCGTCCTCATGTATGATATCTTCGAAAGATCGATCACTATTGTAGAGTAGATCTCCGGGGTGGTATCCGGTTAATTGATAGCATCCTTCACTGATGAACAGCATAGTCCATTTTGAGTCATTTCGACATCTATATGCTATCCCCGGCAGATTGTGAAGCAGATTAGACATCAGCTCCGGCAACAGAATGTTAAACGACTTAACTCCGTCGGCAGTAAATGCGTCAAAACCTTCTTTTCTCATCTCATCTCCAATAAGCATACAAAACTGCATACTAAATTTATGTCAATGAAATTTGTGAAAGGGCATAGTTCTGACTTTGGCATAGATGTATAAGATATTGAATCCTATTCATATAAGTGATTTATCACAAATGGTGCAGCTAAAGACCTCCCAGTAGAATGAGTGGTAATGGAGAGGAGCCTCCGTAGCGATTCCCAGGTCGCCACAAGGGCTTCACGAGGGAAGCACGAGGGGATCACCAGAGATTGGAGCAAGAGCGAAAACTGAAAAACCGAATAAATTTGCAACTACGGCATGAAAATTGTATAAGAGATAAGTGACTTTCGTCATGTTTAGGAGATTATAATGCCATCAAGAAAATGTGTGTGTATCTATTTGTTTGTAGCGGTACTACTAGCCGTGTCTTCTGGCTTGGTTGCCAAACAATCACTATCTGCAGCTTCGCCATCCAATAGCTTGATTCGGGCGTTTTCAGAAACAGCCCCGCCAACAGGACCTGTGCGTCCGGTTGGGGAGTTTGAGCCGGCATCTCATGTGCTGATCCGCTACCCTCTGGGAATCCCCCTTTCTTTAGTGGTTCATCTGTCAAACACAGCTCAAGTGATCACGATTGTGAACAGTCAATCTGTACAAAATCAAGCTACATCTTCCTTCCAATCTGCCGGAGTCAATATGGCAAATGTAAGTTTTATGACGGCTCCTACAGACAGCTATTGGACTCGGGATTTTGGCCCTTGGTTCGTCTTCGACGGCTCTGATCAATTGGGATTGGTAGACTTTCGTTACAATCGTCCGACTCGCCCCAATGACGATGCCGTACCCAGTGCCTTCGCCAGTTACTTCAATATAGACTACTATGGCATGAATCTCTATCAGACCGGTGGAAACTACATGTGTGACGGGATATCTACCGCCGCCCAGACGCAGATTGCATACACGGAAAACAGTAGTCAAAGCGCTACACAGATAAGTGCAAAAATGCAGAGCTATTTGGGAATCTCGAACTTCTTTGTTGTTCAAGACCCCAATAATACATACATCGACCACATAGATTGCTGGGGAAAATTTCTGGCTCCGGACAAGGTCTTGATCCGTTCTGTGCCCACTTCTCATTCTCAATATGCAGAGATCGAACAAACTGCAGCCTTTTTTGCATCACAAACCAGTGCCTGGGGATACCCATATCGGGTTTATCGTGTCAACACACCCCAAAACCAGCCTTATACAAACTCTCTGATCCTAAACAACAAAGTCTTTGTCCCGACCATGAGTAGCACTTACGATGCCGCTGCACTGCAAGCGTATCGTGATGCCTTGCCAGGTTATGAAGTGATAGGGGTCACCGGCGGTTCAGCCGCGTGGGAATCTACGGATGCTCTGCACTGCAGAACTCATGAAATCCCCGATCAGGATATGCTACACATCAGTCATTCACCGCTTTATGGAGTCCAAAATCCAGATAATTCATACGATTTTACCGCTACTATCAAGGCCTATAGCATGGCTCCTGTTTACAGTGATTCGCTCTTTGTCTCTTACAAGATTAATCGAGGAGCTTGGGAAAGACTTCCCCTGATCAATATCGGTTCCAGTTTGTTTACGGCAGTGATGCCAGCGCAGGCACCCGGAGACACAATCCGCTATTTTATCCATGCCGCAGATCAATCCGGACGCTCTATCAGCCATCCCTACACTGCAGCTCTGGATCCCCATGTTTTTTACATAGCAGCGGATACCATTGCTCCCCAGATTCAGCATGTCCCGATCACATCAATTACCAATCAAGAGCAACCGATCGTATTCAGCTCCATCGTAACAGACAATTTGGCAGTTACCTCCGTGATGTTGGAATGCCGGATCGATAACCAACCTGTTATGACCTATGCTTTGGCAAATTCCCTGAGTGATACGTGGTACTGCGAGTACTATACCCAATTTCAGAGCAGTGATAACGTATTCTCCTACAGATTGGTTGCAGCGGACAATTCAAATCCTGCAAACATCAGTTACTACCCTGCAGCGGATTCTTGGATATCAGTCCCCATTACTCATACTGCAAATGATGATGAAGTAATTCCTTCCATTGTGGTAGCTCTAAAAAATATTTATCCGAACCCATGGAAACCGGTACAAGTAGCTCAGGTCAAATTTGATTATAGTGCCCCCGCAGGTTCAGCCGTAACGATCTCCGTCTACAATGTTAAAGGCCAAAAAGTTACAGAGCTCTCGCAAGAGAGTAAGTTCAGCGGGATGAACAGAATGTCTTGGGATGGAAAGTGCATTAGTGGAAATATGGCAACACCAGGTCTTTACATAGTGAGATTTAAGCTAAATGACACATTATCAACGCAAAAACTGATTATAATGAATTAGGTCTGTGGAAATAATGCAACATGGCTCAGGCAAGATTACTCAAAATAATCTTGACAGATTACCAATGTGTTTAGACACTGCATTTAGCCTACAGACCCTACATAGAATGCCCTCCGAGCAGTGGGGATGCCGCCCGGTATTCCCCACTGTTATTTTTTTGTCAATAAACAGGAGCTTTAGGAATGAATAAAATCAAGATATCAATTTTGTTACTCTTCAGTATTTCTTTTGTGTTTGGAACCGTCAAAACGGTAATTCGCTACGATTCACCCAGTCTTACTTTGCTACAGTCGTTTATCGACTCTGGTGCAGACATTGCTTCATACAAGCCGGGAGAGTATCTGGATATCGTCGTCGAAGAAAGTGCAATTCCACAGCTGTTGTCATCAACCCCGGAATTTCATATCACACAGACCGAAGGACAGCTAAAATCAAACCTTCAATCACAGCTTCGAACTATTCCCGGTTATAACACATATGAAGATGTCTTAGCGTCTATGAGTACATTGATTACTCAATATCCTGATTTATTGTACATGGAAAACATCGGCTCTACTTGGGGATCGGAATATGCCGGTCAAGGCCAATTGGCATACAGTTCATTCGCACATAATATATGGGCTATCAAATTGTCCGACAATGCAGTGGAAGAAGAAGATGAACCCTCGATGTATATTTTTGGTGCTTTCCATGCCCGTGAACCTATCGGAACTCTAGTGAGTCTCAACCTCCTGGATCATCTGCTTGCCGGATATGGCACAGATCCGGAAATAACAGATTTGATCAATACTACTCAAATCTGGTTTATTCCTATCTCCAACCCCAATGGTCAGAAAATAGTCCTTGATCAAACGGATGTATGGTGGCGCAAAAATATTCGTGATAACAACGAAAATCATGCCTTTGATCATCAAAACTATGGTTATGGTATCGATGGAGTGGACCTCAACCGAAATTGGAGCTTTGGCTGGGGATATATGAGCGCAAGTGATGATATCACGGAGGCGACTTATCATGGAACCCCAGATTCTGAAATAGAAACCCAGGCTATAATTAACTTCCTTAATACGCATCATTTTATAGCTGGGATCAGCTACCATTCCTACAGTGAGTTAGTGCTCTATCCCTACGGGTATGTGGGCAATATCGTAGCTCCGGACTTCGTGGAATTATCTGCATTGGCAGGCTTAATGGCAGATACTATACCTGCAACCAATGGAGGCACTTATACTGCATCACCTTCCTGGGGACTGTATCCTGCGAGCGGATCTTTTGACGATTGGTCCTATGGAAACAAGGGTATCTTTGGCTATACAATCGAGCTGGCGACAGAGTTTATCCCACCTGCTGCAAATATTCCGGCCATTTTGAATGGCAACATTGAGGCTGCGATGCTGCTGCTCAACCGCCAAAATCATGCCATGCTAAAGGGGAAGATCATCGATGGAGCCACGAATATGCCATTGGAAGCAACAGTCTATATCGATGCTATAGATGGCAGTCCCGTGTGGCGTGCTCCATACAAATCGGATGCGACGTTTGGATCATATTACCGGTTTTTGACTCCCGGCGCTTACACGGTTCGATATTTTGCGGATCACTATGCACCGGTCACCAGAAATGTAGTGATTACAGCAGATGACGTCAGCATTGAAGATGTGACTTTAT
>PHBQ01000080.1 GCA_002841975.1 Candidatus Cloacimonetes bacterium HGW-Cloacimonetes-1 | reverse complement strand
CAGGCTGGCCGGTTTCATAGGATTTGATCAGCTTTTGCGTACAATTAAAGATCTTCTTGAGGCGAAATAGTTGCTAATCTAACGGGATTTGTTAAATTAGCGTAAAATCCTGCGGACATGGCAAAGTTCAGGTTCGAATTCGGTATTACGCTCTTCTACCTCTTACTTGGAGGAGCATGGATTCTCTTCTCAGACAGAATCCTGATGACTCTTGTTGACAGCCCTGAGCAGTTAACAGAAATACAAACATTCAAAGGCTGGTTTTATGTTGTTATTACTGCAGCTTTTTTCTATGTTTTTCTAAGACGTCACCTTCAGAAACTTCGCAGGGCCGAGTCAAGGGCACTCGAGAGCGACAGACTCAAATCTGGGTTTCTTGCCAATGTCAGCCATGAAATTCGCACTCCTATGAACGGAGTTATGGGATTTGCAGAGTTACTTAAGGATCCGGATCTTACACATGAGGAGAGGCTTGAGTATATTTCCATTATTGAAGAGAGCGGAGACAGAATGCTTGGGCTGCTTCATAATCTGGTTAATATCTCAAAAATTGATGCGGGGCAGATGAAGGTTTTTCTTACACAGGTAGATGTCAACGACCTGGTAGATAGTGTAAGAGCCCTGTACTCAATAAAGGCAGAACAGAAAGGGATTAAACTGGAGATGAAACCGGGGATTAAAGGCAAGGATGAGGCACTTATCTGGACAGACAGGGAGAAGCTGACATCTGTTCTTACAAATCTTCTTATTAATGCTATCACATATACAGACGAAGGATATGTTGAACTTGGTTACAGAGTGCTGGTCTCAGAACTCGAGTTTTATATCCGTGATACCGGTGTTGGGATTGATGAGTCCAAACAGCAGGAGATTTTTGAAAGGTTTGTTCAGATTAATATGTCCTATACCAAGACTCACGATGGTGCAGGACTGGGACTCTCTATAGTAAAATCTTATGTCCGGCTGCTTGGCGGCCGGGTGTGGCTTAAGTCTTCTCCGGGGGCCGGATCGACATTCTATTTCACTGTTCCTTACAAAAGGAGCAATCTCCTCTCTTCAAGAAAGGGAAAGTCTGAATTGATGAGTTAAGTTAAGAGATTATTCAATCTCCAGGAAAAATCCAAAGTTGATATTGAAGGAGTTAATGCCCAGATTTGGATGTCTGGTCTCTGCGTTGCTGATATGGCGGAATCCCGGGCGGATATCCAGCCAGAGCTTCTCCCATACTCTCACCTGAGCTCCGATGAAAAGGTTGTCTGAGAATATAAATCCGGAGATCTGCCTGTCAGGTGATCCGAAAATGTAGTGAGGTCCTGTTCCCAGCATTATGTATACTGAAAAGTTATTTGTAATAATCTCCTGCCTTGTCACCATATTCATTTTGCTCATACTGATATGAGAGTTCCATTTTTATAGTGTTCCCATTGGACTTTCTGTACGGAAGAGCTAACCACTTGGAATCTCCACTTCTGGCAACATATGGATAACTATCAAATAGCAGGCGATATTGATAGTGTAGCTGCCGGTAAAGATTGTCCTGTTGTTCAATATTGTATGTGAAATCTGTATAGTCTGTGCGGATGTTATAGGCTTGCATAAAGACCAATCTATCACCAAGCAGGATATTGCACTCCGGGTGCCAGCTTATGCTATATACACGATTATTATTGGATGAAAGCAATGCATTGGGATACACATCGTCACGGGAGGTTAAGATCAACCAATTAACCAGCTTAACTCTTGTATTCCAGTAATGAATCAATCCCAGGCGCAAGGTTTGGTCACGTAGGTCATTGTCCCATTTATGCTCATCATCAGGATATTCTGTGCGTTGGAGGTTGATCTGATACAAGGTAATCAATGAGTCTCCTGGTATAAATTCCCAAGCGATCGTGTTACTGAGGTTTCTAAACTGAGTTTGTCTGCTGTTCTTTGACACAGCAAAATCTTTGACATTATAGTTATATTGGAACTGACTGGTCAAATTCAGATCGTCCATAATGTCGTAGCGGATCTGGCAGGAAGTGTTGTTGCTGAAGTCATTGTTATCTTTATTGGAATTTGTACTCATCAGAGTATGACGGTTTGCAAAGCTATTGCTGAAATCAATATTCAGATTGTCTGTGGGGTAGAGCTGCAGAGAGGATTCTGATAGATATGATTGTTTATTCTGAGTATCGGACAGTTGATAGCTCTTGTCTATGTTTTTTGCCTCGAGGATGTAAAAATCATCTTTGCGGTCGGAATATGTAAAATTCGTATGAAACGCGTAAACATCATTGTAACGGCGCAGATACGAACTGAACTGTTGGGTGCGGTAGTAATCCCATTCCAGCTTTTTCTGTTCCAAGTAAGCATTTAGTCCCATATCTGAATCAAGTATATTCCATCCAATTTGAGTTCCAACTTGATATGAATATCCTTTGCTTATCAATTGCTTGTTTTCATGGTAGCGATCGTTTTCGCTGCGATAATAGTACTTAGCATTGGTGTACACTGCTAAACTGTCCAGGGGGTGATATACAAAGCCATAACCGCTAAATGCCGTCTTGCTTTGATATGGATAGAGGTTGACCTCCAAATCGTTGTCGTCAAACAAATACTCATAACCAGTTTCAAAACGGGAGTTCATCAATCTTTTGTTTATAAACAACTCTACAGCAAGCTTGCTATGATTGCTGTCCTGATTAAAATGGAGCCTCTTCTCGTCAGTAGAGCTGGCTCTTATTTGCAGAATACTTTGGGAGTATGGTGTCACGAAATACTGGAAATTCTGTTCACTACTCCGTACTTTGTCGCTATTATAATAATAGAATTGGATTGATTGTTCTTGAGCTAAAAGCCGGGTTTTAAAGCATAGTAATACAATCACTAAGATGAATAAATTCTTCTTCACTCAGTGTTTCTCCGCGTCGGGATAGTTCAATATCACTCTCATGCTCCAGTATATCCAGTTTATCCTTGCTGACTAAGCCGCTTAAGTTATTTCTCAATGTTTTGCGTCTATGCAAAAATGCAGCATGAATGAGTTTGTAAAATGTGTCAATATCCTTTATTTGCGGTTTGCTTTTTCTCATGCGCATAATGATAATTGCACTATCAACCTTGGGAGGTGGGTCAAACTTCTCTTTACCAACTATAAACAGGATTTCGGTATCAAATTGCATTTTCAAACGCAGTGTCATCTGTCCATATTCTTTGGTACTGGGACGTGCAGTAAGCCTCTGAGCTACTTCTTTTTGGACCATCATTACAATGCATTTAAAGTACTTTGCATGCTTCTCGAGTTCGTACAAGAGGGGAGAAGTGATTTGATAGGGGATATTAGCCACCAACTTGAGAGATTGAGGTTCATATGTACTCAGCTCTGATTCCCAGTTAACGGATAGGATATCACTCATTACCAAGTTTAAATCAGATCCGAACTGCTCTGTTAAGGGGATTTTCAATCGCCGATCGATTTCAAAAGCCGTTAATTCCGCTCCGGACTGAATAATTTCAGCGGTCAAAACTCCTAATCCAGGTCCGACTTCCCACACTTTATCACCCGGTTTTAGAACTGCTTCTCGAACCATGTCCGTTGCTATGGAGGAGTCATTCAAAAAGTGCTGTCCAAAGTCTTTAAGTTTCTTAAAGCCCATATTATCTACATCCTTAATAGCGCATAGTGGTTACGAGTTATTGCAACATCATGGGTGAATATGACATTCTCCTAAGTAGCAAAAAAAATACTCACTTCCGTACTCGAATTACAAGTGAAAGTGAGTAAAAAATGTTTGGGATTGAAGAATTTATGCAGACAGTTTTGATACTGCAATGTCTTTACAATTTTTACATACTTTGACAGTCTTTGAATCGACAGTGACTTCACGTATGACTTTGATACCAGTGCGTCCGCAAACTGGGCAAGTGCCTCTTCCATGACTTGGAAGACTTGTAATTCCTTTTCCTCGGTAGTTCTTTGCCATTTGTATATCTCCTTAATTAATCAACATTATAACTATGGAACCATATCCTGTAAGTCACCTATAACGTCAATCCTTTTTTCGAATCGGCTCGAATAAGCAGAGGTTTCCGCCAAATATCGATCCCTGAGTGTTTCAGATTTCATAATCCTAGCAGAGCTAAAGATTGTTCTGTATCAAGACTATCTCGCTCAGAGACGTACATGAAACAGCTTGAATTCATAGTGATATGAGCACTTAGTATTGCTCCGAGCTTTTCAGAGCAGCACATCTGTTATTACCTATCCAAATCTCAGCTACTACTGTGGTACTTCTCTCGTGATACCGAGATCCCACAAGGCCTTCACGAGGGAAGTACGAGGGGATCACCTCGGAGAGCTGAAGGGGCAAATGGCGGTCAACAACTTGAGTCTCATCCAGACGGTATTTCAGATAGAACGGGAGATAGTATCTGCAAAAAATATCTTGACAAAAAACAAGGGTGCAGAGATAAAGGAAACCTCGTGGCGAGATAGCTCAGCCGGTAGAGCAGAGGCCTGAAAAGCCTTGTGTCCCCAGTTCGATTCTGGGCCTTGCCACCACAGCTTAGGGCGCTTTTTTAGCGCCCTTTTCTATTTAGATGAATATGTATAGTATAAGAAATATCCGCATCCCCTTAGCTAAAGAATATGATCTTGAGTTTACCATAAGCAAGAAACTCAACATACCCAAGAGTGCGTTCACGCTACAGAGAATCCTACGCCAAGCTTATGACTTCCGCAAAAAAAGATCACCACTATTTGTAATCACCGCATTAATCGATTTTGTCGATGAAGCGCCAGTGCATCCGGACTTAGAAATATATCTGCCTTCTGAAGAACCAATTATCAAGAAAATCGCTTTATCAAATCACCAGCCAATGATTATCGGAATGGGTCCGGCAGGCTTATTCTGCGCTTTGGCAATGGTAGAAAAAGGTCTGAAACCACAGCTTTTTGATCAAGGTGATGCCATAGAACAAAGATCAATTGCTGTTGATCAGTTTTGGGCAGGCTCCGGATTGGACTGTGATTCCAATGTTCAGTTCGGTGAAGGTGGGGCAGGAGCATTTTCGGATGGTAAGCTCACCTGTCGCTCCAAAGATGTTACCATAGAGGCCGTGTTTGATCTGTTGATCAAGTTTGGAGCACCTCAAGAGATTGCTTACGAGGCTTTGCCACATCTGGGTACAGATGGAATCCGGAAAGTGATCATCAAAATCAGGGAGTATTTAATCTCATGTGGATGTGAATTCCATTATCGGCATAAACTACAGGATTTGCAATTGCAAAATGGCAAGATCAAGAAAGTCGTAATCAATAATGTGACTTATCAGCCTGAAGTGCTCGTCTTGGCTATTGGTAATTCGGCACGTGAGACTTTTAGAATGCTACATGCCCAAAACGTGGCTATTGAAGCAAAAGACTTTGCGGTTGGCTTTCGGATTGAACACCAGCAGGATTTTATCGACGAACGAATGTATGGACACAAGCGCTGGCGAGACATTGTTGGACCGGCAACGTACCGGGCTGTAGATAAAAGATCCGGATCATACACTTTTTGTATGTGTCCCGGAGGTTTCGTGGTCGCGGCATCTTCGGAAGAAAAATCGATTGTTACAAATGGAATGAGTTATGCCAACCGTGCAAACATTTTCTGTAACAGTGCACTTGTCACTACAGTTAGTAAAAGTGATTTCGGAGCGGATGTATTGGGTGGTATGTTGTTTCAAGAAGCCATCGAAAAAAAAGCCTTTCAAAAAGGATATCATGCACCTATCCAAAATGCCCTGGATTACATCAGATCCAGAAAATCAAATTTCATCGAGAGTAATTCCTACAGACCGCAGTGCTATACGCGTAACATTGAAGATCTGTTTTCCGATAGTATCAACTCCAGACTAAAATCTGCTTTACAAAATATTGATTCTTCTATACATGGTTTTTCTGGCAACGGAGTACTGATTGCCCCGGAAACAAGAACGTCAAGTCCGATCCGTATATTGAGATCGATTGATGCACGAAGTAGCGTGAGTTCAGAGAGCTTGTTTGCTATAGGTGAAGGGGCTGGCTACGCAGGTGGAATTATCAGTAGTGCCGCTGATGGTTATCGAACAGGTGCATTATTTTACGTATGAAGAACAGGTGAAAGCAGATGAAAAAGATTTTGATTATTGAAGATGAAAACAGCTTCAGAAACGTGTTGGAACAGATGTTAAGGAAAGCAGGCTATGAGATTCAATCTGCTGAAGATGGAAATTGTGCCCTCACTATTTGCGACGACTTTATCCCGGATCTCGTCCTTACAGATATCATAATGCCAGATAAAGAGGGGCTGGAAACTATTCAGGAACTGATAATCAGATTTCCGGAGATCAAGATCATTGCAATGTCCGGCGGAGGTAGATTCGGCCCGGATAGTTATCTCCCATTAGCCAAAAAACTGGGAGCAAAGAGGACTTTGCAAAAGCCATTTATGAGAGACGAACTGCTCTCTACCATTTTGGAAGTCTTGGAAGAAGATTAATGGCCAGATAGTCTCTGTGTAGATCATTCCGATACTTCGATCGATTCCGGTGCACACCAGAGCTTTTTACATTAGCTCAATAAATCAAATTCCTGAAGAATAGTAGCCATCTTATTTTGACGAGTTTCCAGAGAAAAGTTTTTTGCGATATAAGCGTGAATTGATTTTCTGTCGGTGATTTGCAAAGCTTCATTGATAGCAATTTCAAGCTCAATAGAATCTCTTTGATACACGATTATGCCGTAAGTGGATATTACTGTAGGTATGCCGGCAACATTGGAACCGACGGGGATACATCCATAGTACATGGCTTCAATTAAAGAATTTGGCATACCCTCGGAGATGGAGGCTTGCACATATACCGCGGAATTGAGATAAAGCTCATTCAGTTTATCATGATCAACCCAGCTTAACAACTCGATATTGGGAAGCTGAGAAAAATGATACTTGCTCTCCAGTTCCGGAAGCCAGCATTCAGGGATTCCGACAAAAGTGAATTCCAGTTCCGGACGCCGTTTGGCTATCTCTATCAATAAATCATATCCTTTGTTGATAAAGTCCTCTTTACGCGGAGTCAAGCCGATAGTGAGTATCTTCTGGGACCTTAACGGCTCTAACAGAGGTTCGTCCTTAAACTGAATACCATTATACAAAATCCTAGTGGGGGTTTTCAATTGTGGGATGAAACTCAAAATCCCATCAGCGTGACCGGAGGGAATATAGTAATAGTTCTGGGATTTGATCAGCGCAGAGTGATTGGCGATTATCAGATCAGCATGTTTGAGGCAGTATTTATTACAGAAACTGCGGAGCGGTTTGTAGTGCACGCCCATTTTTAATTCTGGATAAAACACAGCATCGTAACCACCGATAAATACTATCGTCTTGCGGTTGAGGATATTATTGACCAACACTGTGATGAAAGCATGATAATCTGCAAACCAGACAAACGAGGTTTTTACCTTAGGATGAATAACAAGCGTAATGATAAGTCTCAGCAGGCTTAACAGGTATGCACTTCGTTTTATGCTTTGTGCCAGATATACGGGAATCACGCTGTAGTACGTTTTCAAAATAGTGTGATCAACTTCCATAAATGACGATTTGGTCGGCATTACAAAAATGCACTTGGGTAGATTGCGCTTTAACATACTATTCATCGGCATCGTGCGTAACTTCATGAATCAGAGATGCTAGTTCATGACTGAGGTTCTGACGATTGAATTGTTGGATGAAAGCACTATTGGGAGTTATCTTCGAAAGCTGTCCCTCTTGCCATAGATGGTAAATCTCCAGTAGTTTCTTCTGAATCATTTCAGGATCATCAGGATCCGCCACAAAGCCGAGATTGCTCTCATTGACCATCTTTGCTGCAATACCATTGTTCGGAACAATAGCCAAAATGGGTTTCCCACTGCGCATATAATCAAAGATTTTACCGGTTACAGTAGCTCCGGTGTTTTTGCCACTTGCAATAAAGAGCAGCAGTGCATCTCCAGCGAGCATCTTTTGGATACTTTGGGCGTGAGAGATGAATGGGAATAGTTTGATACACTGTATAAGACCAGGATTCTCCAGGAAACTGCCCAAAACAAAATTCTTGTTGTTATTACCGTAAATATCTATACTAATTTGATTTGCATCTATCAGCTTAGCATCGAGCAAATGCGCTAATGCCGACCATATAGTATCGGGTTGCTGTCTATCATAAAAACTCCCACAGTAAACAAGATGTAACTTATCACTTGGAACGTAATTGCTAGTTGCAGAAAAATCAGAATCGTCATAACCGTTTGGAATAATTCTGCTGGGTCGACCACAGAGGAAAGAGTGTTTCGCTTCGAAATTACGTTGCATTTGCTCTGTCAGGTAGACTATGCCGCTACAATCAACAAGCAATTGAGACTCCCAATTGAGTTCTTTGACGGTGGATTTTACGGGATAGGGCAGATTAATTCGTGCAGGATTGTTTGTCCACTCGTCTCGAAACTCCAGAACATACGGAACCGAGTATTTATTCGTGATATACTTAGAAAGCTTAAAAGTGGAAAAGGGTCCACCTGAAGTAACGACTAAGCGGATATCTTTGTTGTCCATGAATATCTTGTCTATTGCTTTCCGGGCAGTCGGTAGCCAAAGAGATTCAACATCCGGGATGAGTACATTTTGTTGTATCCACCGAACAAATTTGTGGAGTCTCAATCCCCACATCAGTTTAAATATCCAATTGAGGTCAAAGTACTTTGTCCTGTATATTGCGGTATCTTTGATCTTGCTCAGTAACTGACAGTCCTTGGGATAGCGGGTAAGTCGTGGTTCGATGGTCAATACAAGGGGTTTAATATTGTCTGTAGGTAAGTATCTGGCATAATTCATGCTGCGAATCGATGCGATACCACCCATAGGAGGGAAATAAAACGAGATGAACAAGATCTTCTTCATCTATGAATCCTTAATTTGCTAAAGATATCATGGATAAAGGAGCGGATGAGGTCTATATCGTATGGTAATAAAACTCTTACATAAAATCCAGAGGCAGCGAATACCACTGCAAATATTGTACCCGCAACCGATAGTTTGATGATGGCAGAATCGATATGGAAGGTGGAGAAATAAGCCATAATCCCAGCTACCAAAGCTACTACCATTGTCATGCCCAATTGTCGTAAAGGAAACAGTGATTTTAACGACATTTTCAGCATAGAATGGATCAGTATCAGATAGATGCTCACACTCAGATAGGTAACCAATACTGTTGCTATAGCCGGTCCTGCCATTCCCATGGTCTTTACCAATATCAAGTTTAGGGCCAGATTGACTACTAACAAAGCGATAGCGTTGTACATTACCACTTTCGTTTTGTTAAAGGCTTGGAACAGGATGCCATAGGAGGCAACCCTGATCAGGATAGTGATGAGATATATCCTGAAATATAGTACAGAACCCTGATATAGATCGGTATATAGAATACGGATAATCTCCGCACCAAAAATGAAGCAGAAGACAAACACCGGGAATATTATCAGTGCATTTTTGCGGATGGATGCGCGGTAAATCTGGATGGCATCATGGACACTATCTTTCTTGCTGAGAGCGGGTAGTATGATCGAATTGACAGAGTTTGTGATTATCCCTATAAAGGGAAGTTCCATAGCTCCGATCGAGAACACAGCAAACTGTTCCGGTGTAAAATAGCCGGAGATTACGAATTTATCCAATTGAATGGAGAGCATCCCGATTATTGATGACAGTCCCAAAGGGATTGAGTATTTTAGCATGGTAACCACTTCTGTTTTATCAATCCGGTACGTGCCTTTATAGATCCTCAGCTGATACTGTGCATACAAGTACTGGATCAAGGCTGAGACCACAACAGCAGACACAATATGTGCTATGGACTTTGTAATCAGTGCTACTCCCAAGACGATGACAGCATCGGAGCAAATGGCAAAGATCGTAAACTTTGCTACTTTCTCTGTATTTTGCATGCCTAACATCACAGAACTGTAAACCTGCGTCACGAATATAAACAACGGATAAACAGAATAGATAACCAATAATGACGATAGAGCGGGGTTATGGAAGAGACTGGCAATCTGAGTCCGAAAACTGAACAGAGCCAGTGCAAAAAGTATGGATAAAATAGTGATGAAGTGCAGTGTATTAGAAATGAGTCGCTTTTGTTTATCTGGGTCTGATGCCTTGGGAAGGAAATACAAGATACTCTGAGGGATACCAAGCAATAAAAGAGTCGAAAAGGTAGAGTAAATCAAAAACAATTGTCGGTAACTGCCATAATCGCCTTGTGTCAATATTCGTGCTAAGGCAATCCCAATTATTGTTTTGATAAAGAACCGGATAAATTCCGCTCCGGAGAGGATTCCTGCTTGTCGACTGAGATTGGACATTTATTGTGGGATTCCGAATAGCTTCACGGGGAATCTTTGGCTCAGGTTATCTCCTTCACGGAATATGTGTATTACATACTCTCCGGTAGGAACCAAAGAGCCATTATCCATGATGCCGTTCCAAAAGTCTACGTTTTTGCCACTCAAGTAGTATCTATAGCGTTGATAGAGGATGCTATTATCGGGATTCAGTATTTCCCACTTCCATCTACCCTCGGTAGGGACGGATATCGTGAGTCGATAATTGTTGTCGTCCGTATCTAGCAGAAATTCCGTAGGTGTTGAAGCAGGCTCTTGCTTTGATACTTCTTGCTTGCGAGTGGTTTCGATTGTGGTCTCGACTGTGGTTACTACATTTGTTTGAACAGTATGAACAAGTGGTTTCATATCTTCCATTATCTGTGTAAATCCCGCATCATTGGGGTTCGTCTGATAAACGCGTTGTGCAAGCACTTGAAGAGCATTATCTGGTTTCAATCCGTCATAACTGAAGAGAGCAATCCCCCCAAAGTCTTTACTGCGAACAATATCTACCTTCTCTTCTACTTCCGAGAGGGAATAATAATCGCCATTAATCGCCTTACCACTTAATAGGGAAGCATTGCCTGCTTTCCATGCACGTAAACCAATTACGATGTCTTTGGTGCGCGGCATGGACTCCATTCTCTTGATATGGCGTGTGAAATTCACGGCTTTTTTCTCATAGGCCATGGGATAAACTCTGTCGATGTATCCACCTTCTAACCAGTCTTCCCAAGCTTGGGCATAGCCTACAATTGCATCGGAGTAGTTCGCAAAAACCGCTGCCGTTAACATCAAATCAGGATTAATGCTCTTCACTTGGTGATAAACTCGCTGCACAAACCCGGATATCATTTGCATTCTCCACTGATTCCAGGTGAGGTTCGGAGTGCTCTTCAGCTGTTCATGGTATCGAGCTACTGAGGTGGGGTGAAAACCTAAATCTGAGCTGGGATAGCGGATATAGTCCAAGTGCAAGCCATCCAAATCCGGATAACCTTCAGCAATATCTGAAAAGACACTGAGCAGATAGTTTTGAACCTCTGGAATCCCCGGATCGATGAAAAAACCAAATTGCTCTGAACCTTTCATCCTCTGTTGTTGTTTAGTATAAGTAATCCAGTCCTGATGATTGTTATAGATGTAGTTTTTGGAGAGATGGCTGGAATCCAGGGGAGTAGCATTGAATACCACCACCCAGGCTTGAACCGTGAGATTATTGGCATGACCTGCATTAATGGCATATTCCAAGGGGTCAAAACTACTTCCATTGAGGATATAGCTTTTGGGCTCCGGATTATTGTACTTGCTGGATAATCTATTGGTCGTGTATAAAGCATCAGACCTATAGCGAACTTCCACCAGTAGCTCTGTTTGATTGGCGTTGACAGCATCGGCTATGATATCATCAATCTTTTGTGGGGAGGTAATGCTCCACGGCAATATCCATAATGAGCGGATCTCTGCTACCAAGCTAGTAGGCAATAGGATACAAGCAAACAGTATAAGTAATACTGCACATTTATGTTTATAAATCATTATCATTCCTATGTTCTATGCTGTTGATTGTGCTGCTTACACTGCCATCTTGGAAATGTACGCTCAAGCTATCTTTCACTTTCAGATTGTTGACGGATTTGACTACAATCCCATTTTGTTGAATCACAGCATAACCCTTTGCCATAATGGACAGAGGCGACAGCTGCTCGAACTTGACGGCTGTTTGTTCAAATCCTGATGTGGTGCTTTTCAGCCGTTGTTCTTGATTTTGCTTCAGTGAAAATCCCAATTGAATCATTTCGCCCTTCAGCTTATAACTCAGATGCGTCATCTTGGTCTCAAAGAGTGCGAGAATCCGCTGGTTGGTATTGGCAAACACCTGTTTTTTGTGCTCTAAAATCTTGGGGAATCCAGCGAGTTGCATAGTTGCCATATCAAATCTTTGCTGATAAGACTGCCATACTTTCTCCGGGTGATACTTGGCCAAGCTTTGCGCTACAGTAATCACTTGCGTATTCTTTTTGGAAATCACATTCTCGAGTACCAGTGCGAACCTTCGTTGCATGGAATCCAGATATCCCAAAATGTCCTTTTTATCCGGGACCACCAGCTCTGCCGCAGCAGAGGGAGTTGGTGCTCTCAGATCCGCTACAAAATCCGATATCGTAAAATCTATCTCATGGCCAATAGCAGAGATGACAGGTATGCGGGAGTGAAATATAGCGCGTGCTATCGATTCGTGATTGAAACAAAAGAGATCTTCCTGAGAACCTCCGCCCCGGGTGACAATTATGACGTCCACAGACTTCTCCCTATTGAAATACTCCAAACCGGAGACCACTTGAGGCGGTGCATCATTGCCTTGAACGACTGCCGGATAAACATCTACCAAAACAGGAAATCTGCGCTGTAGAATATTGGTTAGATCCTGGATAGCTGCACCTGTGGGAGATGTAATGATCCCAATCTTGCGAGGGAAGCGGGGAAGCGGCTGTTTATGGACGGGATCAAAGAGCCCTTCATCATGCAATTTCTTTTTCAGGATGTCAAACTGCTGTTGCAGATTTCCCACCCCGCTGAGTGACATATTGCGCACATTCAGGTTGTATGATCCACCCTTTTCAAACACGGTCAATTTACCAAAGCATACTACTTGCATACCGTCTTTGACTTTGAAATTGAGACCGTAGTTTTGGCCTTTGAAAAACGTGCAACGCAGTGTGGCATTCTCATCTTTGAGATTGAAATACATATGCCCCGAGCTATGATGCACAAAATTGCTGACCTCACCGCTCACATACATCGGCTCGATCTGGGTCTCCACTACTTGTTTGAGATGCAGGGAAACTTCGTAAACACTAAAGACGTTTATATCTGTCATAACAATGCTAAGATCATTCCCATTCAATGGTGGCAGGGGGTTTGGAACTGATATCATAGACTACACGATTGATCCCCACCACTTCATTGATGATACGGTTGGAGACTCTTTTCAAAAACTCATAAGGGAGTTCTGTCCAGTCTGCTGTCATGCCATCCACGCTGTTCACGGCACGGAGCGCGCACACAT
>PHBQ01000079.1:2525-23763 GCA_002841975.1 Candidatus Cloacimonetes bacterium HGW-Cloacimonetes-1 | reverse complement strand
TCTGAACTGGGGATCCTGATCACGGCACTTGCGTACCGTGTTATACAATATCGTCCTGCGGACTTAGGTGCAATCCCCGGGACTTTGTCAACAGCCTGAGTCCCATCGGGACGCAGGCGGGCCACACAACCGTGTATGAACTCCTGATTTTAACCCACAGCTTTTTGCCGGGAGACGGTTGGATCGCTGGCTGTTATGACCTTAGCATCAGGCAGTATCAGTGATTAGCGAGCCCCTGAAAACTGTAAGTCAAAATAGTGTTACATCACCCTTGAAGTCCAGTCCGACGCCAAGAACCGCACTAAAACCGAAGTTCTCACAGTCGGCATGAACTCCAAGTGCTACTACCGTCCTTTACGTTTAGCATGAACGGCGTCATGCTCTACATCTGACCAGAAAGATATTGACAACAAATTAACTACAATTTAATCATGTAAATAATAGCAAGATAACATGCTATAAAGATAGAGTGAACTCTATAAAAGGTTTAGCCTCTGCAAGGTGGGCATGCGGAGATTGATAAACATCCCCTAGGGAGATTGAAGCCCCATGCCGTATCTACAGAAGAGCTATGCGTATTTCATACTATCAGCAAAAACAGAACATCGTAAACCCATAAGGAGACTATTATGAAAGGCATGTTACTAATCTTCGTGATGATTTTCATTTTTGCTTTGGCATCAGTTGCCGGTTGGGCTTCAGTAAATGAATACTCATTTACAGCTTCAAACGTAACTTTTGTTGAAATCAGCGGAGGAACTGTCCACGGAACAACTGCCAATGACAACGAAAGTTTCATGGCAGTCCCTATCGGTTTTCCCTTTACTTTTAATGGGCAAATCTGGAATGAAGTCAGTATCAACACCAATGGATTTATTGCCATGGGTACTACTATCACCAGTTCATACCTTGCTCTGAGTTCCGCTACAGGCACCAACAATGTCATCGCAGCCATGAATCGCGACATCAAAAGCAGAGCTGATGGCGAGATCATGACTTTGATCTCCGGAACCGCTCCCAACCGCGTTTTCACAGTGCAATGGAAGCACTATCGTCGCATCTCTACAACTGCAGAAACCGACGACTGGACTTTCCAGATCATGCTCATAGAAGCTGGCAACAAAGTCAAACTGGCTTATGGAACTATTACTGCCGTAAACGTTACAACCGCTCAAACCCTGCAAGTGGGTCTGCGTGGAGCCAGTGTAGATGATTACAGCAATAGAACCACCACTACGGACTGGGCTGCGACCACAGCGGGAACAGTTGTGGCGGCTTCTTGCATGATCAGTGCCACCGTATTTCCGGCAAGCGGCTTAGCTTTTGCATGGACGCCATCTGTAAACGAAACAGCTTATCCTGTTTCCGGTGTCATCGCCTCGATCGCCGGAAACAACGTAAATGTTACCTGGACTGCTCCGGCCCCCAATGTTCAGACATTTGAAGATGGCTTTGAAACATATGCGGATTTCTCTGCCATTATGGATCCCTGGACTGTGATCGATGTTGACCTTTCTACTACCTACGGATTCAGTGGAATTACCTTCCCGAATTCGGGGACCGCTATGTCCTTCATCGTTTTCAACCCCAGTGCTACTACTCCTGCCTTAACCAATGCAGCTGCAACTGCGCATGGAGGATCCAAATACGCAGCTTGTTTCGCACCTAACACTCCTCCCAACAACGATTGGCTGATCACTCCGCAAATGGCTGCCAACGGTGTATTCAAGTTCTGGGCCAAATCTTTTGTGGCCGACTATGGGCTTGAAAGATTCAAAGTGGGGGTATCGACTGCCGGAACGGATCCCGCAAACTTCACTATCATCAGTGGAGCAACCTATGTGGAAGCTCCTGTGGCATGGACAGAATACATTTACGACCTCAGTGCATATACAGGCCAGCAAGTTTACGTAGGTATCCAGTGCATTTCATATGATGCTTGGATTTTTATGGTTGATGATGTAAGGTTTGGTTACCCCTCGGGACTAAATCTTGCAAATGGGAGTGCAGAAGTTTGTAGTGATAATGAAGATTTAAAGACTGTCACAAGGTTCATCGTAGCCCCGAACTATGATAAAGTCACGAACGAAATATCTCCCATCCGGTTAAGTGCAAATCAACGTTCCTTTAGCACTGCTTCGGCTGGTAGCCGTGACCTCACTGGCTACAAAGTTTACCGCTTGATGTTTGGTGAGGAGAGTAATGAAGCCGCCTGGCAATGCCTCACAAACAGCCCGATCACTGCCACCGAATTCAGCGATACAGAGTGGACGAGTGTTGATGATGGACTCTACCGTTGGGCAGTGAAAGCTTTTTATACCAATGATGTGGTGTCACCCACCGCTTTCTCCAATCAGCTCGTAAATGGTCGAACTGTAACAGGTAAGGTGGTCGGTAGTGATCAACCCGCTGTTGGTCTCGCCAATGCTACAATCAATTTCGTGGGGTATGTTCATTATACTGCCACTACCAATGCATCAGGTGAATTCACTATTGCTAATGTGTATGCCAATAATACCTACAACTACACAGTAACAGTTGCCGGTTACCAGGGTGTTACCGGCACTTTAGTCGTTGGCGCTACCGATCTCAATATGGGCACGATCACAGTAACAGAAAATGCTCTTCCAGCTTCCGGTGTTGTCGCCTCGATCGTTGTAAACGATGTAAATGTTACCTGGATTGCCCCGAATCCTAATGCTCAGACATTTGAAGATAATTTTGAATCCTATGCCGATTTCTCTACCATTATGAATCCTTGGACTCTGGTCGATGTTGACCTTTCTACTACCTACGGATTCAGTAGTATTACCTTCCCGAATTCCGGTACTGCAATGTCTTACATCGTGTTCAATCCATCGGCCACCACTCCTGCTCTAACAGGTGCAGATGCTCACGGAGGATCCAAATATGCTGCTTGTTTCGCATCCACCACACCTCCCAACAACGATTGGCTGATCACACCTCAAATAAATGCCCGTGGTGTTTTCAAGTTCTGGGCCAGATCCTATGTTTCCACTTGGGGTCTGGAAAGATTCAAAGTAGGTGTATCTACTACAGGAACGGATCCCGCATACTTCACCATCATCAGCGGAGCAAGCTATGTCTCAGCTCCCGTAGCATGGACAGAATATTCATACGACCTGAGCGCTTATACCGGTCAGCAAATTCGCGTAGGGATCCAGTGCATTTCAAATGATGCTTTCATCTTCATGGTTGATGATGTAACACTTGGTTACCTCTCAGGGCGGGATCTTGCAAACGCGAGTGAAACTTTTGGTATAGATGCAGTAGAGGTAAAGACTGTCACAAGGTCTATCGTAGCCCCGAACTATGATGAAATCTTGGACGAGACATCTCCCATCCGGTTCAGCGAAAATGCACGATTCTATAGCACTACTTCGACTGGTAGCCGTACTCTCACCGGTTACAAGGTGTACCGCCTGATGTCTGGTGAGGAGAGTAATGAAGCCGCTTGGCAATGCCTCACAAACAGCCCGATCACTGCCACCGAATTCAGTGATACCCAGTGGGCCACTATTGATGATGGGCTCTACCGCTGGGCAGTAAAAACTGTTTATACCAATGAGATGATGTCACCCGCCGCCTTTTCCAATCAGATCATCAATACTCCGGAAGTGATCTCTGTGATCCCGGAAATATCGCTGATGATGAATGGCAGCATTACTCTTCCCGTCGTCAATACTTACTTCAGTTCCGGAGCCGTGACATACTCTGTTACCAATAACCTTCACGTGCTCTGGGAAGTCACTGCGGAAGGTTTGTTGCGGATCTATCCGGAGCAGGATTGGTATGGCTCGGAGTACATTCAGATCCGAGGTGTGGATGCTTATGGTTCTTACGCCGAACAGGGAGTACGGGTGCTCGTGATGCAGACCTATAACTCTCTGGAGCATTGCAACTATGGCGGTACCATGCCAGCGGGATTTTCCCAGACCCACAGTGGGACTACCCTGCTGCCCTGGCAGGCGATGCAGGACGCGGGAGAGGACTATTCTCTGCAGTGCTCTGCCACGATTAGCAAGACAGCCAATGAGCGCCTGCTCTCGGGTACCTTCAATCTGGCAAGCTATCGCAATATTCAGCTAAGCTATGAATGCGATTTTCTGCCCTCTGCGGGGTCAAATGCGACTTTTGCCTACACCATCAACGGGGTCACCTGGGTGACTATCGAGACTTTGACTACTGCCTTCAGTGGGGTTAAGAACTTCACGATTCCGGCTCTGGATGGCAAATCCAGCGTGAGATTGCGCTGGACCTATCTCTGTACCGCCGCTAATAATGGCAGTGCGAACTATTGGAAGGTCGATAACATCGGGATCACGGGCATTTACGGGGATGTTTCCGCACCTGACCAGATTACGAATTTTACTGTCTCAGGCTGGAATCAATCGGGCTTATCCCTTGCCTGGAATCCCAGCGCAGATACCTATTTCAAAGAGTACCGCATCTACTATTCCACGGATGCTACAGTCGGTGCCGGGGATGCTTTGTGGACAGTGGCAGATGACTCGAACCTGAACAATATCTCATGCACGAATACCACGATTAGCGGGCTCTCCCAAAATGAATACTGGCTGGCAATTTTTGCGGTGGATTACTCCAACCTGATGTCTCCGCTCTCGGCTGTGATTCATGCCGTGCGGGATATTCAAGCTCCTGTGTTCAGCGCTCCGGTGCCGGAGGGGCAACCCTTGCCGCCTTTTGTGAATATAAACAATCCCACGATCGGATGCACGGTTACGGATCAAGCCCTGAACCCAGGCACTCTGCAATACCGTGTGGATGCCAATCACAACGGAGTCTATGATGTCAATGAGACTTGGCAGGTTGTTCCAGTAAGAGCTGCCACTCTCAGAGAGGCATTGACCTTCAGTTTTACGCACGACTTTGGTGGCTCGGGAGTCTATCGTTTTGAATTCCGTGTGGAAGATATGGGGCAAAATATTGGCTATAGCGGTAGTTCTGGTCTGGAAGGAATAGAGGACGACTGGGTGGTTCGGATCGATCTGGATAATCCTGATCAGGTGAGTGGCCTGTTTAGTTCGTATCTCGATGATGTATCTATTCAATTGGTCTGGGACGCACTTCCGGCGGTTTATAGCTTTGCCGGCTATGAAGTATTTTATGCCACGCACAGCGGAGTTGATGACAGTGATCTGCTTTGGGATGGATCCCAGGATGCTGGACTCTATGAGCTGGGAAGCGGTGTCAAAACCACCACCGTCACCGGTTTACAACCAGGTACACGATACTATTTCCGGGTTCGCGCCACAAATATCTATGGCGATAATGGCGAACTCTCTCAGGAGATCAGTGCCAGCACCACGGGTGGATCCCTGCCCTCTGCACCACAGCAGCCATCTATAGCACTGAATGGTGATGACATCCTGTTATCTTGGCAAGCCGTGACTACAGACGTTTTGGGACTGCCTATGCAGATCGATTACTATGAAATACATGCCTCCACCGAAGCGGATTTTATCCCCAATCTCGACACTATGATCGATATCAGCCTGGATAATAGCTACGTGCACACCGGAGTAGTACCCTATCTGGAACGGATCTTCTACCGAGTGATTGCCGTACAGGGTGATATCCGAGTTAACCGCACCAAGCGCAAGAAATAAAACTGTGATGCCGGACTATGGGTGTGGAGCCATCGCCTCCATACCCGAGACCGGCGAACCGTAGAGCAGCACGCCGATGCTCCGTATTGATAAACATCTCCGGGATATGGATGGAATTGTCACACGGATTTTAAGAATAAAATCGTAGGGGCGACCGGCGGGTCGTCCAAAACCATCATTTGGGGTTGCAAAGGTATAGTTAGCAATCTACAATAGAGACTGCTAAAATATCTCTTGACATTTCTGCTGCTTGGCGTAATATGTAGGCAGGAGGCTTGATTATGAATACTCAACGCTTTACTGTGAAATCGCAGGAACTGCTACAGGCTATGCAGTCAATAGCCACGGAACGTGGTCATCAGGAGGTTTGCGATCTCCATTTACTGCTTGCCATGCTCGAGGCGGAGGACAGTTTGGTCCATCCGATGCTGGCAAAACTGGAAGTACCCATTGGCACCTTGAGAGAAGAAACAGAGTCCTTACTGCATAAACTGCCCAAGATCAATGGCAGCACCCAGATCTATATGGCTCAGGATACTTTGGACATTTTGCATCAGGCGGAAAAAGAAGCCGATAAGCTGCATGACGATTTTATCAGCCAGGAGCATATATTTATCGCCATGCTTTCCCGGGGCAAGGAAGTGAGTCGCCTCTTCAAGCAGCATGGCATCACTTTAGACCGAGTGCTGAAAGTACTCAAAGACATTCGTGGCAACCAGCGTGTGACCGACCAAAATCCGGAAGCAAAGTATCAAGCTTTGGACAAATATGCCCGCAACCTCACGCGCTTGGCACGGCAGGAAAAGCTGGATCCCGTGATCGGTCGTGATGAAGAAATTCGCCGTACGATCCAGATCCTATCCCGTCGCCGCAAAAATAACCCGATCCTGATCGGGGAACCGGGTGTGGGAAAAACCGCTATTGTGGAAGGTTTGGCACGTCGCATTATCGCTCAAGATGTACCGGAAAACCTCAAAGACAAGGATATTGTAGAGCTGGATATGGCATCTTTGGTTGCCGGAGCGAAGTTCCGGGGAGAATTTGAAGAGCGGCTCAAAGCCGTGTTGCAGGAAGTGGAAAAATCCGACGGCAAGGTCATCCTCTTTATCGACGAGATCCATACAGTGGTAGGAGCCGGAGCGGCAGAAGGTTCCGTAGATGCTTCCAATATGCTGAAGCCGGCACTGGCAAGGGGCTCGTTGCATTGCATCGGAGCTACCACGATTGACGAATTTCGCAAGTATATCGAGAAGGATCCCGCTTTGGAACGGCGGTTCCAGCCGATCCTGGTGACTGAACCCAGTGTGGAAGATAGCATCTCTATCCTGCGTGGTATCCGCGAGAAATATGAAGTTCATCATGGTGTCCGGATCACGGATAATGCCCTAGTGGCAGCGGCTGTGATGTCTAACCGTTATATTGCCGATCGCTTTTTACCGGATAAAGCCATAGATCTGATCGATGAAGCGTGTGCCCAACTGCGCATGGAGATGGATTCCATGCCCACGGAACTGGATGAAGCAGAGCGGAAAATTCGCCAGCTCGAGATCGAACGTCTGTCTCTGGAAAAGGAAAAGGATAGCCTCTCACAACAGCGTTTGACCAAGATCATTGGCGAAATCGCCGAACTCAATGAGATCCGGAACAGCTTGAGACTACGCTGGACAAACGAGAAAACAGCTCTCCAAAAGATTCGCAGCCTCAAGGAAGAGATCGACAGCCTCAAAATCGAGGCGGAAAAAGCAGAACGCAGCGGAGATTATGAGCGCGTGGCAAAGATCCGTTATGGTCTCTTGGTGGAAAAGGGAAAAGAATTGGAAAGCCTTGCCCAAAGCCAGGATAGTGCTCATGGCGGAGATCAAATGCTCAAAGAATTGGTAGATGAAGAAATGATAGCTGAGGTCGTCTCCAAATGGACCAATATCCCGGTCGTGAAGCTCTTGCAAAGCGAGATGGATAAACTGCTCAAAATGGAGGACATCCTAGGTACCAGGGTCGTGGGTCAAGAGGATGGCATCACCGCCCTCTCCAATGCTATCCGCCGCTCCAGAAGTGGGCTCAGTGAAGGCAATCGTCCGATCGGTTCCTTCCTCTTTTTGGGTCCTACCGGAGTAGGTAAAACGGAGCTGGCAAAGACTTTGGCATCCTTTCTCTTTGATACGGAAAAGGCCATGATCCGCCTGGATATGAGCGAATTTATGGAAAAGCACTCGGTAGCGCGTTTGATCGGTGCGCCTCCCGGCTATGTCGGTTATGATGAGGGCGGATATCTCACGGAGGCAGTACGTCGCCGGCCCTATAGCGTGATCCTCTTTGACGAGATCGAAAAAGCGCACCCAGATGTTTTTAACATCCTGCTCCAGATCCTCGAAGATGGTCGTTTGACCGATGGTAAGGGACGCACGGTAGATTTTCGGAATTCCATTATTATCATGACTTCCAATATCGGATCTCAGTATATCTATGATGCCGGTGATGCCGATCCGGAAAGCTTGAAACCACAGTTGATGCAAACCTTGCAGCAGTACTTTAAGCCGGAGTTTCTGAATAGGCTGGATGACATCATCATCTTCCACAGGTTATCACCAGAGCATATCCACCGGATTACCGGTATTCTCCTGGCACAACTCTCGGCGCGACTGGAACGGAACAATCTGCAAATCCGGTTTGGAGAAGGCATTATCGCTCATTTTGCAGAAACCGGATATGATCCCCAGTATGGGGCACGTCCCTTGCGCCGCTTGATCCAAAAGGAAGTGGAGGATATGCTGGCAAAGAAAATCCTGGCAGGGACTATCAAGCGAGATCAGGATTACATAATGGACTATGATTCCGCATCTGGCCAGATTACACTTGAATCTGATACGCCTGGCTAAATCCTGCAATAAGGCCATTTCCCCGCAGATCAGATAAATGTGTTGACAAGCTACTCCCCTGATAATTCCAATGCTTCAATGCCTCATTAGTTTGAGGACAATCAACGGAGAAATTCTAATTTTTTGCAGAGAGGTGCCTAATGGCTCAAGAGATAAACTCAAACCCTCGTGGTATTTTTAATGGTTTAACGGAAGTCGAAGTAGAAGGACTGACCAAGAATCTGACCCGCGTCAAGATGACTCAGGATGAGGACATTTTGGCAGAAAACGAGATGGGAGACAATCTTTATTTCATCTGCAAAGGCAGAGTGGAGATTCACAAAAGTACAGACAATCATACAATGCCTTTGACCCAGTTATCGATTCTGGAACCCGGTGATTTCTTTGGCGAAATGTCAATTATAGAAGAACAGCCTCGCTGTGCGGGCGTCCGTGCCTTGGAAGATGTCGAGCTCCTGGTGATACCCAAAGAAACCTTTGAGACCATGGCGATTACCCATCCGATCATCATGTTTAACCTGATGAAAACGATATCCGGTCGCTTACGTGATACGAACGTGAAGTTTGTCGAATTGATGAACAACATGATCAGCGAAAGTCGTCTCATGGCGATCGGGATGGCTGCCAGCAAGATTATTCACGATATCAAAACCCCGCTCACCGTCATAGTATTGACCGCTCAATTGATCGAGAGTATTTTCCCGGACAGCAAAGAGTTCACGGATAGCCTGATCAAGCAAACAAAGCTGGTCGATCAAATGGTGCGCGAAATCCTGGATTATGCCAAGGGTCACGACAGCGTGCCATTTCTCCAGCAGATCGATCTTGATGCTTTCCTCAAAGATATCAAAGAGACCTATGGTCACGCCCTGCAAGGACGAAATGTGGTGATGCGGATTGCCAGTACCGTCAAAGAACCGGTTAGTTTTGACGAAAGCAAGATTCGCAGAGTGCTGCTGAATTTGATCAAAAATGCCTCGGAAGCCATTCCTGACAGCGGCAATATCCTGATCAATGCCAGAGTCCAATCCGGATGGCTCCAGATCAGCGTAATCGACGATGGTCCGGGGATCCCGGAGCACATCAAAGATAATCTCTTTAGCCCCTTTGTGACAGATGGTAAGCCACATGGCACAGGCTTGGGCTTGGCAATATGTCAAAAACTGGTGAATGAACATAAAGGCAGGCTGGAATACTTGCCGGTACCGGATCACGGTGCCCGCTTTGATATCCGTATCCCACAGCAAGAGAAATAAATGCTTGCCAAAATAGCCGTAGTCAAATCAATGGTAAACAAAACGAAAATATGGACGGTGTATAATGTCAAGAATATGTGATATTTGTGGAAAGGGAGCTCAATTTGGTAACTACCGCAGTCATGCTGTGAATGCTACCAAGCGCCGTTTCTTCCCAAACTTACACGAGATCCGCGCCGATATTAATGGCGTAGTTAAACGGATCAAACTTTGTAGCTCATGTCTTAAAGCAAATAAAGTTAAGAAAGCTATCTAAATAACAAGCTCGGCTTTTTTGAAATCTTTGCCTGAACTGCCTCGGTAGCTCAGGCATTTTTTTTTGGGATGCCAAAGAAATTGATTTACAAAATAATGAGATATATTACAGTAGCTTTGTGGATTGGGTATGTCCCACTCTATTTCGAAATGAAGATGGATGATGTCCATCAGAGGATTTATGGAACTGTTTTTAGAAAGTTTGGAGTTTCCTGAAGACTGTAATATTGTCTTGGGACAAAGTCATTTTATCAAGACAGTGGAAGATCTCTACGAAGTGATGGTAAACAGTGTACCCAATGTCAAATTTGGATTAGCCTTTAACGAGGCATCCGGTCCATGCCTGGTACGTAAAGATGGAAACGACAGTGAATTGATCGAGCTGGCTGTCAAAAACATGCTGCGCCTCGGTGCCGGACACAGTTTCCTCATCATCATGCGTAATGCCTATCCCATCAATGTCCTGCCTGCCATCAAAGCTTGCCGCGAAGTAGTCAATATCTTTTGTGCTACCGCCAATCCTGTACAAGTGCTACTCTGTAAAACGGAGCAAGGCAAAGGCATCATTGGTGTTATCGACGGCAACAGTCCCAAAGGCATAGAGCTGGATACGGATATCACGCATCGCAAGAAATTTCTGCTGGATATAGGATACAAACGGTAAACCCATGCTACGCACCTTCATTGCCCTGGAAATCCCCGAAGAACCACGCCGGCAGATATGCGAATATCTCAAGCAATGGCAAGCTGTTTCGACCCGGGGGATAAACTGGGTAAAGCCTGAAAACCTGCATCTGACCCTGCTCTTTATCGGCGATACGGAGCCGGCATTGGTGCCCCGAATGATCGGTAAAATCGAACGCGCTTGCGAGCTATACGATCCTTTCCCGCTCAGTATCTCCGGATGTGAGCTCTTCCCGGCAGTCAATCCCAGATTACTCTGGGCAAAGCTTGTTGCGGAGAATCGCTCTATCTATAGCATGCCCGCAGCCCTGAATAAAGAGCTGCAGGTGCTGGGAATCGAGCCTGAAATCAAAGCTCTGAAGCTGCATATCACGATGGCACGGCTGAAAAGCCAGCAGCCCGAATGGCTGGAACGCGAGTTTCACCAGGCAAATTTTGATCTTGACAGCTTTGAATATGATACACTTACGCTGTACCAAAGTGTGCTGAGACCGGATGGTCCGGTTTACACGCCCTTGGAACAATTTAGCCTTTAAACAAAATTAAAAATAGACGGAGGAACAATGCTGGAAAAGAGTAAAGAAACAGCCCTGAAAACAGCAATGACCCAGCTCGAAAAGAAATATGGGATCGGAACCCTGATGCGCCTCGGCGATAGCCCCAAAAAGATCGTGGATGTGATCCCGACCGGTGCACTGAACCTGGACCTCGCTCTGGGTATTGGTGGAATCCCGAAAGGTAGAATCACCGAGATTTATGGCGCTGAAGCGTCCGGTAAAACCACGCTCTCACTGCATATTGTGGCACAGGCTCAGATCCTCAATGGTACCGTGGCATTTATCGATGCAGAACATGCCCTCGACGTCTCCTATGCAGAGCGTTTGGGTGTGCAAACGGACAACCTCCTGCTCTCTCAGCCCGATGGCGGAGAACAAGCCCTGGAGATCGTGGAAACCTTGGTACGTAGTAGTGCCGTCGATCTGATCGTGGTAGATTCTGTAGCAGCTTTGGTACCCAAACAAGAAATTGAAGGCGGTATGGGCGACAGTCATGTTGGGCTCCAGGCTCGTCTGATGTCCCAAGCTCTACGCAAACTCACGGCTATTGTATCCAAATCCAACACTGCCGTGATCTTTATCAACCAGACCCGTATGAAGATCGGCGCTCCACCCTATGTCAATCCGGAAACCACTACCGGTGGCGTTGCCCTCAAGTTTTACTCCTCGGTGCGGATCGAAGTTCGTAACGCCGGCGCTATCAAAGAAGTCGGTGCCGAGACTCAGGTTATAGGCAATAAAACCCGCGTCAAGATCGTGAAAAACAAGTTTGCTCCGCCTTTCAAGACCGTAGAATTCCCGATCATCTTTGGTCAGGGTATCTCGCACTTGGATATCGTACTGGATATGGCAGCCAACCAGGATATCATCAAAAAGAGCGGCTCTTGGTATTCTTATCAGGAAAACAAACTGGGACAAGGCGCGGACAAGACCAAGCAATTCCTGCGCGAAAACCCGGATCTGCTGGCAGAAATACAAGAAACTCTCAAACAAAAAATCAATCCCGAAGTGTTCAACACCCCTCCGGAAGAAAATGCTGCTGACGATCAGGACTGATCGGCCCCAAGACCGAAAAGCCAAAATATCGATAGATAATACACTATGGGGAACCCTGCCAAACGGGGTTCTCCTTTCTTTATATCCCATCCCTTCGGAACAGGAGATCGATGCTGCGGAATTTGAACGGCTCAAACGGCTCTTGACGGAGCGAGCCTACTCCCTGCTGCTGGATTATCTGGCAAAGCAGGAACGCTCCACTTGGCAATGCCGGCAAAACCTCCACAAACATGGATTTCACTCCGGCATTATCGCAGAATGTATCACCACAGCCACTGAAGCTCGCTACCTTGATGATGAGCGCTTTGCGGAGCTCTTGGCACGTTCTTTGGCAGAACGTCGAAAAAGCCGTGTTTATGCCGTCAATAAGTTCTATGAGCATAAAATCCCTCCGGCAACCTATGAGCCGTTTCTCGGCCAGTATTTCCGTCCTCAGGAACAAAGAGAATGGCTGCTACCCCAAATTGAAAAACTCCAAAACCGCTATCAAGCGCTTTCCCCTTATGAAGCTCGCACCAAGATCATCGCTTCCCTCTATCGCAAAGGCTATAGTCTGGAACTGATCCAGAGTTGCCTTGCTGCATCCGAGCTTGATGATTGAGCGGTATCACATTGCAGGGGAATGCCCCTATCGCAAACAGAGGTAAGGAATGATATCAGTACTATTTGTATGTATTCACAATTCAGCTCGTAGCCAGATGGCAGAAGAACTGCTCCGCCGTGAATTGGGTGACCGGATCAAGGTATGCAGTGCGGGTCTGGAACCCGGGATCCTCAATCCCATCGTGGTCGATGTGCTCTTGGACGCAGGAATAGACATTCGATCCAAGGCTACCCGCAGTGTATTTGAAATCTTCCATACCGGTAAAACCTTCGACTATGTCATCACCGTATGCGATGAAAGCAGTGGCGAGCGTTGCCCCATCTTTCCGGGAAGTGTGAAGCGTTTGCACTGGAGTTTCCCTGATCCTTCCGCATTGAGTGGAAGCTATGAGGATAAAAAAGCTCAAACTACCGGGATCAAAGAACAGATCCATACCAAAGTCCGGGAGTTTGCTACCGAATTACTCCAAGCTATGGAGTAGCTTCAGTCACAATGATATTGACAGATACACCGCATACTAGTAGCATTACCCGGAAAATAGATAGCTGATAAGGTGTGAGCAATGAACAAGATTAACGAAGCGGTCTGGCACGATTATGATCGGGAATTCTTACGAGGTCCTCGGCGTAGATATTTCGGAAACTGCCCTCAGCTATGTAAACACTCCCAAGCTCAGGGCTTCCGCCACCGAAATCCCGCTTCCGGACCGCAGTTTTGACCTCGTACTCAGCAGCGAGATGCTGGAACACTTGACCTCATCGGAATTAGCACTGGCAATCTCGGAACTCAAACGGCTCTCCAAACGTTATATCATTGTCTCTGTACCCAATCAGGAACAGCTGGAAAAGCTCCTGGTGAAATGCGCCGTGTGTCATCAGACTTATCATGCTTATGGACATCTCCACTCCTTTACGGCAGATAAACTGGCAGCTATGTTTCCGGAGTTCAAAGTTATCAAAACCTTGCAGTTTGGACCATCTGAACCGCTCTATCACAGAACCTTGCTTCGGCTCCGGCAGCGCATCGCCGGCCAATATTTTCATCCCGAAACTCCTACCAACTGTCCTCATTGCCACAGCATGGAGTTTGTACGCAGATCCAATCTGCTCTCCAAGGCTTGCAATTATCTGAACCCACCCCACAGCAGAGCCTACTGGCTGATGATGCTCCTGGAACGCAGAGCGTAGAACAGGATTCCGATCCAGCTAAAAGACAGCCCCCTCTTTCACTTGGAACTTGACAGATTTCCCCACTGGTATTATTTATAAACTCCTAAAATTAGATTATCATAGGAGTACATTATGATCACTGTAACGATCAATGGCAACGAAGTGCAAGTCGCCAAAGATACCAAAGTCCTGCACGCTTGCACCAAAGCCGGTTTTCGGGTCCCCCACCTCTGTTATCATGAAGATTTACCTGCCTTTGGCAATTGTGGTGTTTGCATGGTCGAAATCAATGGTCGTACTCTGCGCGCCTGTTCCACTCCTTGTGAAGATGGCATGAAGATTGTCACCACCGGGAAGAAACTGCTGGATTTGCGTCGGGAAGCCCTCGAGATCATCCTTTCAAACCATCCCAACAACTGCCCGGAGTGCATCAAGAACGGCCGCTGCGAGCTGCAAGATCTCTCGCAGGAACTGGCGATCCGCCACATGCACCTGAAGCCCATCAAGCGCAAATATATCAAGCGTGATGAATCCTCCCCCGCGATTACCCTGGATCCTTCCTATTGCGTGCAATGCGGACGCTGCACCTACGTTTGCAACGAGATTCAGGACGTCCATGCTCTGGAGAATTCCGAGCGCGGATTCAACACCTATGTCGGTCCCACCTTCAGCCGCAATCTGGAAGATTCCGAGTGCGTCAAATGCGGCCAATGCTCCGCCTATTGTCCCGTAGCGGCAATCTATGAAGCGGATGATTCGGAACTGGTATGGGAAGCCCTGGACAATCCGGACCTAGTCATGGTCGCGCAGGAAGCTCCGGCAGTACGCGTCGCTCTGGGTGAAGAATTTGGCTATAAACCAGGCACCAACGTCGTGGGTAAAATGTACACGGCACTTCGTGAACTGGGTTTCAAGTACATCTTTGATACCAATTTTGGGGCAGATCTCACGATCATGGAAGAAGCCAGCGAATTTGTAGATATTTTTCACAACCATCCCGGAAAATTCCCCCTGATCACCACCTGTTGCCCATCTTGGGTGGACTATCTGGAAAAGTTTTACAGCGATCTGATCCCGCAGTTCTCTTCTGCCAAATCTCCACATCAGATGGTAGGCACGATGACCAAGACCTATTGGGCGGAAAAGATGGGGATCGACCCCAAAAAGATCTTCCTTGTTTCCGTGATGCCATGTACTGCCAAGAAGTATGAGATAGAACGCATGGAAGACATGTATGCCTCCGGCTATAAAGACGTCGATGTGACGATCACCACCCGCGAACTGGCACGTATGCTCAAAACACGGGGTATCGACCTGGCAAAGCTGGAAGATGGCAGTGCCGACAACCCACTGGGCGAATACAGCGGTGCCGGAACGATCTTTGGTGCCACCGGTGGAGTCATGGAAGCCGCGCTGCGGACTGCATACCACTTCTTGACCGCTAGCGAATTGCCGGACCCCAATATATCCTTCCTCCGCGGTTACAAAGGCATCAAGACCGGTACAATCGAGATTAACGGCACGGAAGTGCGCATCGCCGTTGCTTCCGGACTGGGGAACGTGGCAAAAGTGATGAACCAAGTACGCAACGCCCTGGAAAATGGGCTGGAACCACCTTATCACTTCATCGAAGTCATGGCTTGCCGGGGTGGCTGCGTGGGCGGTGGCGGTCAGCCTTACCGCTCTACCAACAAGGTACGGCTCCAACGTGCCAAAGGCCTTTACAAAGAAGATCTGGGGATGGTGCACCGGGAATCTCATAACAACCCATCCATCCAAAAATTGTATAAAGAATACCTGGGACAGCCCAATTCCGGCAAGGCAAAGAAGCTCTTACACACCAGTTACCTCGCCCGACCCATGAAACTGTCTTAGACCTTAGTATTTCAGAAGAGTATAGATATCCGCCTCAAGCAATTGGGGCGGTTTGTTTATGTCGTCCTAGCGGACGCAGAACGTTGACTAAGTTGGTGTTTAGCCCCTTGTGGGCGCAGGGTGTTGACAAAGTCCTGGCGTGCGTTCTTGACAGAACCGGATTATATGATTATAATACAATCCCGATTCGGAATATATATGCTCTCAAATCGTAGTCCGAAGGAGAAGCCCTTTACGGGCGATGTAGTATTAGCGAGGGTGCGCAACGAAGTGGAGCCCCTCGTAACATCCTGTATAGATTATAATTAGCCCCTTGCGGGCGACACCAAATCATCCTTGCGGCAGCAATGAGTAGACCCTCGTTAAGGTTCCACACCCAGATATAGCCCCTCGTGGGCGACACAAACCTGGTTCCGATGTCATTCCATGTAAATATGTGTCTTTGCGGAATTCTGTGTCGTCCTAGCGGACTCAGATCTGAACTTGGGATCTTGATCACGGCACTTGCGTACCGTGTTATACAATATCGTCCCGCCTGTTTTAGGCACAAAAAAAAGCCGTCATTACAACGGCTTTTTTATAATTAGGCAGTTCGCCCATAGCTAGATGCTATTTTTTGTGGCGATTCTTGCGCAATCTTTTTTTTCTCTTGTGAGTAGCAATTTTATGTCGTTTTTTCTTCTTTCCGCAAGGCATATTACACCCTACCTTAGTCTTTCGTCTTCAGCTCAACGACCGACATCTTGAATTCGCGTGAGAACTTGAAGGTTGGGACTGTTCTTTCCGGGACCGGAACTTTCTCGTCGGTCTTGGGGTTGCGACCAACGCGTGGTTTGCGGGTTTTGAGCTTAAATGTGCCAAAGCCGCGAATTTCAATGTGATTGCCCTCGCCCAGGCTATCTTTGATCGACTGTAAAAGCGAATCAACAACGACTGCTACATCTTTACGGATGATGCCGGTGTTTTCGGATATGATTTTTACCAAATCGGCTTTTGTCATGGGTTAACTCCTTAAATCTGAATTTATATTAATTGCATAAGATCACATAACTACAATCAATTAAGAACTTAAGAATTGACCATGACGTTTTATGTCAAGGAAAATCTGTCCAAATCACTCATAGTCAGCCATTTTTGGGATTAATCATCTTGTGTAGGTGTTACAATAACTTAGCAATCCTAGCAGGAACATATCAGGCTGCTGAACTAATGGGTGAAAGGGCAGACCGAGTCTGCAGCGGACCAATCAGTGGCTGGAGGGGTTTACCGGGCTTCCGGAACCGGCATGGCTCCTTGTTTTAAGTGTTTGAGAAACATCAGCTTTGCCACTTCCATGCCACCTTGTCTGCTGCGGGGTTTGATGGCATTAAACTCATCCCAGTGGGAATTCGTCAGTGCCCAAAACACCAAATTGCCATTACGATCCACAATATAGAAATGAATCGCACCCATGTTTGCTTCTGTCCCGATCGAGAGAGTTTCCACCAAGATGGCATAATCGGTGCTAATGCTGTCCCGCGGAACCTGCGCGGCAAAGGCATTTGCGGTCCGGGTTCCCATAGCTGCCTGATTGCTGCCCCAGCGGAAATCATAGCTGAAATCCCCGTTTCCCAAGACGGGTTTGGCAAGCAGTTCTGCTTCCAAAAATCGAGCAGCGTCATGGGAGAGATCGGAATCGTGTTCAATCTGACCGGAAACCACGATATTGGCAGGATAAATCGTTACGGAAAAGGGTTCGGTCCGTGCCTGAAAAGCTTGTTGCGCTTCTTTGTTGACGTTGCCGGAACAGCCGAACAGGCTGATCATAGCCACAGCCACCAGTCCAATTTTACAAATAGTGCGGAGATAAGACGCTCTTTGGTTTTCCATTTCGTTCTCCTTCACTCCTATAAATCGGGAGTTCTGACAGACAAACTAATCGTTGCAGGAGAAAATGCAATATCCACATCGGGCACACGTTCTCTGCCGGGGGGTGAGGGATTTCCGGACTTGGACATTTGAAGTTTTCGTGATTAAAATTGAAGTTTTCAGGGAAGGTTTATAAGGGTCTATAGCAAGCTCCGGTACGATAGCGCACAACCCTAACTTATTGCAAATATGATGTTAGATGTAGAAAAATGCTTGACACCTGAATTGCATTCATTAAAATGAAGGCAGTTAAACTAAAAGGAGAAAGAACGATGAAAAGGACGATTGTCATTTTGTTTACTTTACTGATACCGCTGACACTAATGGGCAGTATCTTCGATCACTTACCCAATTGGGGAATGGCTAAATCGCAAGGGCTTCAAGCCTTTGACCGTGCATGGCGCGTTAATGATAAAATCCAGGAAGACTACAACGATGGAGACTGGGAAAATTTAGTACAGAATCTCTATATTTATAATGTCAATTATCCAGCCCGGTTGGACACTTTCAAAATGTGTATGTATAACCCGGCCAACGGTACCTGGATGCCGTATGTCACCAGCAGCTACATATACAATCCGGATCAGGAGTATGTCCACCAAATGATGATCATGCTGACCTATGGTGGGCAGGCAATCCCGATGAGGAGGGCGACTTGTACTTATGACAATCAAAACAGGCTCACTCAGATGGCTCTGGATAATTATGATAATGGTAGCTCCACCTGGATACCCGGATATTGGATGAAAATGATATACACTACCAACACAAACTATTGGTTATGCACCTATTCTCCGGCAGATGATGAGGATCCGGAGGTATGGGAAAAGACCGCTTATGAGTGGGACGGACAAGGCAGAGTCATTGTCGAAACTACTCAAACCTCACCTGATTCGGTGAATTGGGTATATTCTGTCCGCACCGAACGAACCTTCCATGCTTCAGATACCTCGACCGGAGATAGCTGGATATCCTGGTTTTCTCACGCTATTGTAATTGCCATGACCATAGTAGAATATAATCTCGATTTCAGGATAGCGGAGGAAACTGACCAGTATTGGGATAATGGCTGGGAAAACGAATCCCTGAATAACTATACTTATGATGCTCAAAACAGACTGACAGAACAATTGAGTAAAGTATGGGACAACGGCTGGATCAATCATGCAAAAGGCGAGCTTACTTACGATGCCAATTCCAACATACACCAGGTTGTGTCTTCAGACTGGAACACAGACACTTGGGAAATCAATAATCGATGGACCTATAACTGGGGACAAACCACAGCCAATGAAGATAATGAGCTTATCGCAGTTCCTGTACTGGATATACAATCATCTCCCAATCCTTTCAGTTCCGGGATTAATATCAGGATAAACAGCAAGTATCCCCAGCCTGTCAGTGTGAGTATCTTCAATGCCAAAGGACAAAAGGTCAGAAGCTATATGACTGACTCAGGAAGTACTGTCATATGGGATGGCAGAGATAAAGACAATCTGCCGGTCTCGAACGGTATCTACTTTATCAAAGCAACAACCAATGGTGCCAGCACTTCCCGAAAAATAATGAAACTGTAATATAGACTCCAGATTGAAATGTCACAATCCTAGATCAGCCGGGTACGGCTACCGGATGTATTTATACACATTTTAAGGCAGAAAGTTGAAGTTTTCAGTGATGGTCTATAGTTAGCGAATTAGCTGGAGCTTTGGTTCCTCAAGCGTTCTATATTGCCAGTGCTTTATCGAGCTTCCATGGGACGAGAGTACTTCAATGCCAACCGCCTCAAATTCATCGCATGCACCTGGGGCTGCCAGATGCTTTTACCCTCACTATCGGGGTACAATTCCATTGCATCCAGATTCGCCACCAAAACCTGCTCCAAATGTGCGGCATCGGTGAAACTGTCATTCTTCACCAGCTCGAGTGCAGCCTTTTGCAGGGCAGTCAGATAGGAAATATCTTCTTCGATTTTGAGCCGATATACGGGATCGCCATGCCCGGGCACGATGAGCTCGACATCCAGCTCCATGATCATTTTGAGGCCCTGGATCAAGCGCTCTTCATCATCCCAGTAAAAGTATGGCAAAGCTATGTGTTCATTGTCTTTATATAGCACGTTGTCCCCCGCGAACAAGACCTTGTCCCGGGGCAAATAGAGATAACTGAGGTCGGGAGAATGCCCAGCGGCATGGATTATCTGGAGCTCTGCCGCCGGGAGTGGCGCGGAATCCACCTGCCACTGCCCCATCACCCAGTCACAGCGGTGCTCAAATGTAATATCCACAGCGGGCACACGATCTCTGCCGAGGGGGGCAGGCTTTCCGGGCTTGAACATATTGCGTTCCCGCGCCAGAGTCTCGCTATGCAATTGATGTGCCACGCATTGGGTCTCCTCCGCTTTGAGCATGCGGTTGCCATAGCAATGATCACTGTGCCAATGCGTATTCACGATATAATCCAGGGGGAGGTTACGTTCCTCCAGAAAGTTTCGGATCATGTGAACGTCTGTCGGACGCACCATGGAATCCACCAGGATCACGCGACCTTCGTGCATCACCAAGCCGGCATTGACCAGCATCGCATCCGATGTGAAGAGCAAAGTGTTATCTGTAATACGTTGAGTATCTACCATGACACCAATTTATGGGGGATTGGCATCATGACAACAATTTTCTTGCCTATTAGCACTACGGACTCATTACGGACTCAATACGGACTTAGTCCGTATTGGGTCCGTATTGACACCGTAATGAGTCTGTAATGCAAGTATGAAGGATTTTGGAGTTTCAATAGGGGATTCACATGGAACCAGAGGTATAAAAGTGAATTGTGATTGAGGATTGACGGGGATTAAAATCCCCTCCAAAGTCCGATCCCGGTTAAAACCGGGGGATTGTTTGTTTAGGGCTTGCATTTGTACGCGGGATAAATCCCACGCCTATAATCCGAAACCGGTTAAAACCGGTATTTTGGTTGATTGAAGTTTGCGGTGATACACGTGATAAATCCTGATCTTGATTAAACGCCTTACCGGAGCTTGCCGAAGCTCCGAATCTTTCATTTTTGCGGAGGATCGGCATCCTCCGGCTATGTCGAACTCCCTCTCCCGTTCTGGGAGAGGGGCAGGGGTGAGGGCGAGATAACTCTAAGAACCAAAGCAATTTATGTAGTGTCGCCCCTCCAGGGCTCAGGCTGTTTGGGGCTGTTTTCCTGAGGTTCCGCTGCGCTCCACCTCAGGCTATAATAGTATCACCTCTCCGAGGTTCAGGCTGTTGACAAAGTCCCGGGGATTGCACCTAAGTCCGCAGGACGATATTGTATAACACGGTACGCAAGTGCCGTGA
>PHBQ01000079.1:0-2466 GCA_002841975.1 Candidatus Cloacimonetes bacterium HGW-Cloacimonetes-1 | reverse complement strand
TGTAACATTAACGAGGGTCTACGCACTGCTGGCGCAATGCTCCGAACCCGTCGCTATCGGATGTCGCCCACGAGGGGCTGATACTTTGTCAACAGCCTGCACCTCTCCGAGGTTCAAACTGTTGACAGAGTAAGAACTATCTCTTCAATCGGTGCCCTTACTGCATTGCTCGAGATTTCTGGAGTACTTGAGTATCAATGCCGCAAATTCTCCACTAAGTAGCGCAAAGAATCCCGTTCCTACAATGACCAAGACTGCACTGATTATCTTTCCTTCTGTTGTAACCGGGTATATATCTCCAAAACCGACAGTAGTCAATGTGGAAAAACACAACCAGATAATGTCATAGAAACTCTTTATATTTTGGTTTATCCCCAGCTCGAACCTGTACATTAGTAGTGAGCAATAGCTGAATATCACGACCAAAAAAGAGGAATACAAAAGCAGAGCAGAGGTCATAGGGGTTTTACACAGTTTTCTGAAGATCGCTTCAATGCCCCTGAGGCTTCTGAAAATGCGAAAGACTCTAAACATCCTCAACCATCGAACAGACTGCAGATATGGGATTGATGAGATCAAATCAACAAATCTTCTGATAACGTAGCGTTTTCGATCCTTAGTAGTCATCAGGAAATATAGCCAATCCAGAATGAAAATCACACATACTACAAAATCAGCCGCATTGAGAACGGTTTGGATTGTTGTAGATATATTTACCACAGTTTGCAGGACAAAAACTATCAGTATATAGAAAGTCAGCCCGTCGATAAAATGCCTGTATAGCCCGGGATGTGTATAATCCCTCTCCTTAGTGAACATGTTACACTCCTCGTGTTTAAAGGCCGTACCGGAGATTGCTGAAGCTCCGTCACGCAGAACTGCATTAACTATGAAGCATTTCTAACTCTGGCTATTACTAACACCTTTCATTTCATGATCTTTCATAATCCTCCTCACTTTAGTTGTCAACCAATTTCAGGAAACATCATTGATGGTCACTATATCACAGGTATAGAGTCTCACTGAATTCTGCAAATCGTATCACATTGGCTGCAAATCGGCTTAAACTGCTTAAGGCGAGTATCACCATTTCTGCAAATGAGTATCACCATTTTTGCAAATGGAGTTTCACTGAATTCTGCAAATGAGTTTTCACAACTACATGCATACAATGCTGTTAGCTGATTAATCAAACAAATCTGATGGTTTACCCAAAAAGAGTATGAAAATATCACTATTCCTGCAAATGAGTTTTCAACATGCTTCCTATGAAGCATTTACACATTCGTCTTCCCGATGTGGGATTATCCAGCATCATAGCAGTTCTTATCATATTGTGCAGAAAGGACTTGACCACGGGTGCGATGGGTGTAGTGTAGAACCCATAAGTTAACAGTCGGGTAACCGAGAAGGAGATCAAGATGAACAAGCAAAACAAGAATGGTAAGAACAAGGCAAATCTGGAGGAGATGGTTCAATCAGGCAGCCAGATCGTAATGATGAGAGAGGATGGCACTGAACAGCCCATCGAAGAGATTGTCAATAAGCAACAGCACGTTGAAGATGATCCATTCGCAGGTGAATACCACTATAAGAGCTGGTGGAATCAGTTCCGGGGACCCTGGCTACAGTCGGAGAAGATGACGGTGGAAGAGATCAAATTCAAAGCTGATGATGCATGGGAATGCAGCGATTATAAGGAAGTGATCAATCTGATGGCAGAGATGATCTGCAGACTCGAACAGAAGTAAACAAACAGGTTTATCCTAAGCTTAACCCGGCGATGCCGGGTTTCTCTCTTGGGCTGGTTTTGCTGTTTGTTAGAAGGGTAAGGCAATCAGTTGGTATCTGGCTTGGTCTGCATCGAAGTTGTTCCCAATGCCGATGGTGATGGTGATTTGAGTACCGTCCTGTTTGACATCGGCAATATAGAGAAAGCAATTGCATTGGTTGCTTAGGATGATGTGGGGAATGATCTCATATTCCTTATCAAGCTTGTGATTGATGAATCTATCGTCTCTGCAGCTTGCGGGTGTTTGCTGAGTTCTATCTCCAACCCCCGTATCCTGATTATGAAGCTCGTGAACTATCTTGGAGAGGGTAAATAGACTATTGTCCAGATGATTGGCAGATACTGCTCCATTAGCTATCTTGCTTCCCGTTACCACTCCATCGAGCAGATGATTACCATAGATACAGTTGTTCTGCAAACCTCTGGCATCGAGCTTGCCGATAGTGCAGGTCTTGCCTCCAAAAGCTCCATTGGGATTACCACGATTGTCCCATATCTCGTAGAATCCGCAGTCACTCTCGCTTTCGATTTGGCATTCATAATAGCCTGAGTTTTCGGTCTCATTTAACTTAAGCCCGTTCTGCCAGTCGGCTCCGGGTCTGAGTAGGCGGATATCCACTCCCGATTGGGGCTTTCTGACTCCATCATCCATGATATAGTAGCTGATTCCATAT
>PHBQ01000078.1 GCA_002841975.1 Candidatus Cloacimonetes bacterium HGW-Cloacimonetes-1 | reverse complement strand
AGTTCCAGCGCCGGGAGAACCCGCATATGGCAGACGAAGTCCATTAAACTCGACTACAAGAATTCGACTGGGAGCTGTCCCAAACATCTTCATAGTCACCTTTCCAGTTGCTTGAAGCACGTTATCCCCGGAAATGGGAGCAAGGCGAGCAAGGCCGGAAGCGGGTGATGCCGAGGTACCGGAAATAACGGTGGCACCCAGTTGCATTTGGCCATTGGAATTGACCGAGAATTGGGTATGTGTGACAGTACCCAATTTGAAATCAAAGCCGATGGTCCTCAGTGTAGAAGCATCATCATCACGGTAGGTTCCCGTGGCGAAGATATCTGTCGTACCGGTGCTCATATCTTCCAGACTGCCGTTTGTGGCAGTGCTGTAAGTATAATCTGCAATAGTTTGTGACAGAAGAGCGCTCGTAAAGAAGGCGAGCACGATCATCAGGATTAGTAATTTCTTCATAAAAAGTTACTCCTTATTCGATAGTAAAATTGAAGAAAAATTGTTAAACGTGAGTCTGCAAGGCGGATGTTTGGTGAGCTTGCAGGATTGATTTTGAACTATATGGTGATTAGCGGCAGCTGTAACAGCCCCGCAGATGGTATTGAAGAAGATTGATATATAACAAGATTGCAGTGTAAACAATTCCCTGACTACCGAATATAGCTTTGCAAAAAAATGGTCGGGAACATATAACATTTCCGGCATCATTTCTCCATCAGTGAGACGCTTTGAACATTCATTTACACTACAGCTATATGTAGTCTCTGAAGCAAGTTCATTAATAAGCCTGGAAAGGGCACAGAAGTCATTTCGTAAAGACTCGGTAAAACCATTCCCCGGCACTTATTAATGAAGGCTTGCAAGCCACGATAACAAGCTCTCAACAGCAATTATTGAAAGCGATATTTACAATCGGCGTTACTGTGTTTATTGTCGCTATTTGGTGTCAAGATAAAATCATCAAAATTCAAGCAAATTTTCAAGATACTTTTTGCTACTGAGATTGCGCCCTCTAGACTACTGAAAACAGAGGGGTGTCCGTGAATGTTTGAAACTGTCCGTACCTATATTTGTGAAGCCAAAAATCGCAAATTTCTTAGCCGAAAACCCGGGAACTCGGTTTAAAAAATTTACGTCTTTCGAGCTCAAAATTATCAAGGAGGACTTTATGAAAGTCAAGTTTAATTTCGGCATCAAGACCTACTCCGGAACCGTGGATGAAATGGTCTATGGAGCTTATCGCAAGGGAAATATCTGCATCGGTCGCAAGTATGTCACTCCTGCTCTTACGGAGCAAAATACTGCAATCGGTAGCATTATGAAGAATCTGAGCGCTGTCTACAAAGAGGCAGATCCCGATTACAAGGGCAATCTCAAGACTTACAGTGTTTTGAACAGCCAGCAAAACGTGCCTAAGAACATGTTGGCTCCTACCGCTTATGCCATCTTTGTAAAAATGATGTTTGCCTGGCAAAAGACAAGCCCGGAGACGATCGATCTGGCAGTGGTAACCGTCGAGGATATCGTTTCTCAGCCGGCACCTGTGATCAATGTTTACGGAGCAATCGAGGCGGGATATTTGCACGATGTAAGTGGCAGCGAATCCCTGGTGGACGACATTGGCTAAAGTACGAGCAGTAATTGGTATTAACGGGGAGTGCGGATTTGCCTCCCCCTCTATCCCTAAGCTCTGAACTAAGGAGATGACAATGAATAACGAACTGTTAAAAATCCTGGCCCAGGAACTGGCGACCAAAGTCAACAGCATCGTGAATATTCCATTTCTAACAGAGGAGGATGAAGAGATATTCTTTCAGTTGGTCATCCTCAACGTGTTGCAGATTGTAATGAGTAAGTTCAGTAAAGATAGTGTAAACTGAATTGTGAAGCTGGGTGATCGCATTTCCGCCTGATGCCGGCGGCCAGTAAAACCGTAATAACAGAATCCTGCTCCGGTCACCCGGGGCAGGAATTTTAGCTCCTCTCTCCCACATGGGGCGAGGGGAAAATTCAGCTAACTACAAATAGTGTTTGACAAATTTTGTTCATAGTTCCAAGATCGTCTCCGATATTATTATTAGGCTACATGCAAGAATTGGTACTGCCGGGGAGGACTGGGATGAAAAATCCATTGCACGATATCTTGACTCGGGATGAGCAAAAAGTACTGCTGACTTTTAGTTCGTTGTTACTTTTGGGTTTTGTGTTGATGGCCGTGGGCTGGACTCCCGTTTATGCCAAGAAAGCGGAAGCTTCGCAAAAGCTGGAGGCTTTAACCCAGCAGGATGCCGTGATCAAGGTCGATATTCGGACGGCAAATGCCACCGAATTGGGTACTTTGCCGGGAATTGGACCCAGCCGAGCTGCCGCCATCATATCCTATCGGGAGCAACAGCAGTTTTGCACCACCCTGGAACTGATGAAAATCAAGGGGATTGGGCCCAAAACATTTGATAAGATGCGACCCAATCTGATCTTTTTTGGCGCAGACAGTACTGCAGTCGTAGCACCTGAGATCGTGAAAGCAAGTGCCAAAAGTACCAGTGCGGCAAAGGCGGACTTCGCAGTGGATATCAACACTGCAACTCTGGAGCAATTGATGTCGCTGGAGGGAATCGGGGTCGTGAAAGCTCAGGCGATTATCGACTATCGGAGAGAGCATGGAAAGTTTGAACAGATCGAGGACATCACCAAGGTCAAAGGGATTGGAATAAAAACCTTTGAAAAGAACCGTCCCCGCCTGATCGTGACGTTTTGATTGACATAAATTGCCCTGTTTTGAGAGTGGCTTGAACGTAAAACTTGTTTAACGTAAAATGGAGATAATTATGAAATCCAATCCGAATGGACGCAATTGGAACCCGACTATAACACTTGCAAAGCTCTTTGAAGACCAATATCAGTTTTTTGATGCCTTGGCCGCGTACGAGTTAATCGACCAAACTGAGTCATCACCGGCGATCCGGGAAAAGATTGAAGCGTTACATTTGCGGATTCTGACGGATAATAATGCCCAATACGATCCTCGCATCGAGAAGCTGTTTTCTCCGGAAGAACTGGCATATCTGAAGATCTTGAACCATACGGCTTTTGACAATCTGTCCTCTGTGATGGATCGCATCGCCGAGGGCTTTCCCGAGACCGAGATCCGGATCGATAGTTATGATGAAATAGATCAGATCGAAGGCATTGATGAAGCCGGCAAAATGCGGGAGCTCATGCTGGAGATCGAGAAACAAGCTGCCCAAGTGTCTGGTGAACCGGTGGTTGTGGAGACAGAATACAAGCTCCAGGACTTCATCGTCGCACTCTTGAGCAGGATTGACAAAGAAACAGCTCTATCCGAAATCAAGTTCTCGGACTTGATCAACATCTTTTTGGACATGCAGAGGATCAAAACCGATAACAGCAAATGAAGACAATAGATACCACCAAACTCAATACGATCTGCGCACGCTGTGCAAATCACTGCAAGCAAGCTATCAACGTCAAATTGATAGCCTGTCCCCGCTTTGAGGCAAAACCGATCCAGATGGAAATACCTCTGGCGGTACGTCGTACCCGCAAATCCATCAGCAAATAATGAGAATTATCACCGGCAAATTCAAAGGAGCAAGTCTATATACCGTACCCGGGATGACGACAAGGCCTACCACGGACTACAATCGGGAATTGATCTTTTCCGTATATCAGGAATATGCCGGAGTAAAGGTACTGGATTTGTATGCTGGAACCGGCTCTTTTGGGCTGGAAGCTCTTTCCAGGGGCGCTGAATATGTGGACTTTGTAGAGTTTTCTACCAAAGCCCTCACTACGCTGTTCCAAAACATTGAAAAGCTGAGATGTGGAGACGATTGCCACGTGCATCGCCGCCGCGTGGAGCAATACATCAAAGACTGTGAGACACAGTACGATGTAATCTTCCTGGACCCTCCCTACAACAAGGATATGGTCAACCGTACAGTCTCCGCGATCCTGAGCAGGGAACTCCTGAAGCCGGAAGGGCTGATTATCGTCGAGCATGCTCGTGCCGAAGCCTTGGATATCGCATTTAAACCGCACATAATAACGGATAAGCCGGGGAAAGTAACCTGCTTTTCCATCTTGCAACCGCACTCAAGCCAAATTTAGCTTTTACTTGACACAGACAGTCGATTTTAAAAGTAGTCAAGCTACATAAACATCTCTTAGGAGGATACTTTGCTCAAATTAAATCTTGATCCTCAGAAGGTGGAACGTGCCCGTAATGCGGCACAGCACATCACCCAATCTTTTGGTGGACTCTTTTCAGAATACAGTTCGGAAACTATCGAACGTACCGTGGTACGCCTTTTGGGCATTGACGGTGCAACTGCCGACGGCAACCCACTGCCCAACGTCATCGTCGATCAACTGAAGGAGCGCAAGGCTCTGGGTCGCGGAGCTGCGTGGTGGATATGTAATGCCATGTGTAGCATGGGTCAATCTGCGCAGGCAATTGCCGATCTGGTGGCAGCTGGGAAGCTGGATCTGACCACGGTTGCTGCTGCCGATCCCGCAGCTGTAATCCGTACTCTGGATCGCCTTTCGGATAGCATGCTGGAGCATATCAAAAGCCAAAAGCAGCATCGGGAACAGTGTTTTGCCGAGTATGGCCCCCGCCGTCAACCGGCTATCTATGTGATTGTCGCCACCGGAAATATCTATGAGGATGTAATCCAGGCCAGATCGGCAGCCCGTGAAGGTGCCGATATTATTGCTGTGATCCGCTCCACTGCCCAATCCCTGCTGGACTATGTGCCTTATGGCGCTACTACCGTGGGATTTGGCGGGACTTTTGCGACTCAGGAAAACTTCCGGATCATGCGTGCTGCCTTGGACGAGATCAGTGTCGAAGAAAAGCGCTACATCAGCCTCACGAATTATGCATCGGGACTTTGTATGCCGGAAATCGCTGCTATGGGTGCGATCGAGCGGCTCGATCTGATGCTCAATGATGCCATGTATGGTATCCTCTTCCGCGATATCAACCCGAAACGCACGCTTTTAGATCAATATTTTGCCCGTATGATCAATGCCTATGCCGGGATCGAAATTCAGACCGGTGAGGATAATTATCTCACAACCTCGGATGCGATTGAGAAAGCCTATACCGTGACTGCCTCACAATTGATCAACGAGCAGTTTGCGATCCTGTCCGGGATCAAACCCGAAAAGATGGGGCTGGGACACGCCTATGAAATCAATCCCGATATCGAGAACAGCTTTGTCTATGAACTGGCTCATGCCATGTTGACGAAGGAACTCTTCCCAAACTCTCCAATCAAGTATATGCCTCCTACCAAGTTTGCCTCCGGTAATATCTTCAAGACTCATCTCATGGATGCCATGTTCAATTTCATCGGTCAGCTTACCGGCCAGGGAGTACAGCTCCTGGGTATGATGACCGAAGCGATTCACACTCCGCATCTTGCGGATCGATCCCTGGCTATTGAAAATGCCAAGTATGTCTTTGCGGCAGTAAAGGATTTGAATTCCAATCTCTGCCTATCCGAAGACAGCTTTGTGAATAGCCGTGCCAATAGCGTGTTGGAAGAAGCTATGACGTTTTTGGAGACCGTGGCACAAGATGGATTGCTCCCTGCTATGGCAAAGGGTGGCTTTGCCGATATCAAACGTCCGGAGACCGGCGGAAAAGGCTTTGGCGGGGTATTCCGGGTCGATGACAGTTATATCAATCCGTTCCTGATCAAGATGAAAAACGAACTGGGGTTATCATGAAAAATACTACAACCATCGTTCGCCCCTACGGCGATACATCCAACGATGGGAAAGTGCAGCTTTCCTTTTCGTTACCGGTGAGTGCAGATGAGCGGGGCAAGGAAGCAGCGCGGCAGATCATGAAACAAATGGGTCTGGCTGAAGCCGAAGTATGTGGCATGCGCGACCTGGGAGAAGGCTTTACCCACTTCATCGCCTATGGTAGCACCACTGCATCCGTCGATATCAGCAAGATCCAGGTCAAAACCGTGGATACTCCGGTGATGGGCATGGAAGAAACAGACGAATATATCCGCACCAATATCGGACGGGTTTTGACCGTCGTGGGTGCTTGCATCGAGAGTGATGCCCATACCGTGGGGATCGATGCCATCATGAATATGAAAGGCTACAACCACCGCTATGGTCTGGAACGCTATCAGTATTTCAATGCTATCAACATGGGTGCACAAGTGTCTTCGGAAGAGCTTTTGAGTCGTGCCAGGGCAGAAAATGCCGACGTGATCCTAGTATCTCAAGTCGTGACCCAAAAGAATATACATATCACCAATCTGACCCGCTTGATCGAGCTCGCAGAGTCGGAAGGCCTGCGGGACAAGATGCTCTTTGTGTGCGGAGGTCCGCGCCTCTCGCATGAAATGGCAATCGAACTCGGTTATGACGCTGGATTTGGCACCGGCAGCTATAGCACGGACGTGGCGTCCTATATCGCAATTACACTGGCCAAGCGAGGATAGTTGCTAAACATTATCATCACTATTCTGGCACTGGGTGTCATCGTCACTATTCATGAGCTGGGACACTTCACTGCTGCCCGCTTGTTTGGAGTTCGCATCGAGAAGTTCTCGATCGGATTTGGCAGTCCCATCCTGAAGTTTGAGCGAAATGGCACCGAATACTGCATCAGTTGGATCCCTCTGGGCGGATATGTGAAGATGTATGGTGAAAACCCCGAGGACGAGATTCAGGATCAGGAAGGAGCCTTTCAGCATAAAGCCTGGTGGAATCGAGTTATCATTGCGTTCTCCGGTCCTTTTGCCAATCTCTTGCTGGCGATACTGCTATTTTTTGTGGCATTTGCCCTGCCGAACAAGATGGAAGACATGCGCCCGGTGGTATATCAGGCACCCGGGATCAGCAGTACAATCTTTGCAGCGGGTGATAGCATCAGTGCCGTGAATGGTAGCGCTGTAATCGGCTGGTATCAGGCGATGTCTCTTTTATCCCGAGACCGTGACAACAGCGTGCAGATCAGCCGGGCGGGTACAGAAATGAGTATCCCAATCCCAGCAGCTATAGTCGATTCTATCATCATCCATGTGAAGCCCGTGGTCAGTACGGTCGTGGGAGCGGTCAATCCCGGATTACCTGCCTGGAAAGCAGGACTGAAAGATCTGGACGTGATCCTCACCGTCGATTCCATGCCCGTCTCAAACTGGTATGATATGCGAGATCAGATCGTAAATACTTCCCGAGATTCGGTCAATCTCCTGATCCGGCGGGATAATGCGCTGCTCCGGAAAACTATGCCCTTGCAAGAGAATCTGATGTCTGATAGCGAGCGTATCATCGGCATCAGCCAATACTTCCCGATCCGCTATGCGATGCAGCGAACCATCCCGGAAGCTGCCACCAATAGCATTTACGGAGTATCCAATTTTATCGTATTGAACTACTATGGACTATATAAACTGATTTTGAAGCCTGAACAATTGAAATCTAATCTGGGCGGACCCGTGATGATGGCGACGATCTCGCAGCAGGCAGGGAAAAAGGGTGTGGTCTATCTCATCCTCTTTTTTGGTAGTATCAGCTTGCTCTTGATGATCATGAATCTGCTTCCGATTCCGATCCTGGATGGCGGACTTATCTTCTTTTGCTTCATCGAAGCAATCAGGCGGAAGCCTCTATCCTTAAAGATTCAAGGCATCCTGCAACGAGTAGGATTTGCCATGCTCATGCTGCTCATGGTCTATGCGTTTTATGCCGATATCAGCACACTGTTGATCCGTAGTTTTTCCAATCATTAATCACGAAGAGGTGTAATATCTTTCAATTTACTTTAGAAACCACCAGCGGCAATGCCCGTGCCGGCAGAATCCAAACTAACCACGGTGAAATCCTCACTCCGGTCTTTATGCCGGTGGGAACCGTGGGCAGCGTCAAAGCAATGTCACCCCTGGAACTCAATGAAATCCAAGCGCAAATCATCCTCGGTAACACTTACCACCTGTATTTGAGACCGGGACACGAGATCATCCAGAAAGCCGGTGGATTGCATAAATTTGTGAACTGGAACAAGCCGATGCTTACTGACAGTGGTGGCTTTCAGGTAATGAGTCTCTCGGCTCTACGCAAGATCACCAAAGAAGGAGTGAAGTTTCAGTCTCACATCGATGGATCCTACCACATGTTTACCCCGGAACGGGTGATCGAGATCGAGCAGGCGATCGGTGCTGATATCATCATGTCTTTTGACGAATGCCCACCCTACCCCACCACCCGTGAATATGTGGAGAAATCCCTGAAACTGACTCTCAATTGGGCAGAACGCGGCAAACGTGCCTTTACCAATGCCGAAAACCAAGCCCTCTTTGGAATCGTGCAGGGTGGAGTGTATGAAGATTTGAGGGAAAAATGTGCACTGGAACTGATCGACATGGATTTCCCGGGATACTCGATCGGCGGACTGGCAGTAGGTGAAAACAAAGAGGATATGCACCGCATTACAGCGTTTTTGAACCCGATATTACCGACGCACAAACCTCGCTATCTGATGGGAGTGGGAACTCCGGCGGATCTGCTTAATAACATCGCCAACGGCGTCGATATGTTTGACTGTGTGATGCCCACCCGCAATGCCAGAAAGGGCAGCATCTTTACCCGGAATGGCAAGATGATCATCAAAGCTGCACGCTTCAAAGAAGATTTTGGCCCCATCGATCCGGAATGCACGTGCTATACTTGTCGTAATTTCAGCCGTGCCTATGTCCGGCATTTGATCAATATGAAAGAGATTCTGGGCATGAGACTCACCACCATCCACAGCCTGCACTTCTATCAGGAATTGATGCAGATGGCAAGATTAGCAATCCAGGAAGACCGCTATCAGAGCTTTATGACAGAGATGCTAAAGGTACTCGATAATATCATATAGACCGTCGTATAGATACATAAAAAAGCCGCAAGGATCACTTGCGGCTTTTTTTATGGTCTGAAATAGGTCTTATTTGAACTGTTTAATTACGGCTTTACCTGCAAATACTGCAGTTTCTTCCAGGTCTTCTTCGATGCGCAGTAACTGATTGTATTTTGCAATACGTTCGGAGCGCGAGATCGATCCTGTCTTGATCTGTCCGGTATTGAGAGCCACAGCCAGATCTGCCATGAAGGTGTCACAGGTTTCTCCGCTACGATGGGAGACCACTGCGGTCCATCCGGCTTTGTGTGCCATATTGATGGCATCGATGGTCTCTGTCACACTGCCGATCTGATTGAGTTTGATCAATACGGAATTGGCGCAATCTTCGGCGATGCCGCGGGCGATAATCTCCGGATTGGTCACAAATATATCGTCACCCACGATCTGGATGCGTTTTCCCAGTTGGGCATTGAGTTTTTTCCAGCCAGCCCAGTCGTTTTCGGCCAGGCCATCTTCGATGGAGCAGATCGGATACTTGTCCACCATAGCGGTGTAGTATTCTATCATTTGGTCGCTATTTAGCTTTTTGCCTTCTGCATCCAGGCAGTACATTCCATCTTTGTAAAAGCTGGATGCTGCTGCATCGATGGCGATAAAGATATCTTTACCTGCTTCGTATCCGGCAGCTTTGATAGCTTCCATGATCACGATAAAGGCTTCTTCATTGGATGCCAAATTGGGTGCAAAACCGCCTTCATCACCCACTGAAGTAACCATACCTTGTTTCTTGAGGATGGCTTTCAAGGCGTGAAAAATCTCGGCATTCATCTGTAACGCTTGCTTGAAAGTAGCAGCGCCCAGAGGCATGATCATGAATTCCTGAATATCGATGTTGTTATCGGCATGAGCTCCGCCATTGATGATATTACTCATGGGGACCGGCAAAGTCTTGGCATTGACGCCGCCCAAGTAACGATACAGAGGCATGTCCAGTTCCATTGCTGCGGCACGAGCTACAGCCATCGAGACTGCGAGAATCGCATTAGCGCCCAGTTTTGCCTTATTATGAGTGGCATCAATCTCGAGCATCATGCTGTCGATCTTGCCCTGTTCTGTGACTTCCATACCGATCAGTTCGGGACCGATCAGTTCATTTACGTTATTCACTGCCTGGAGTACACCTTTACCGAGGTAACGGCTTTTGTCTCCATCCCGGAGTTCGATTGCTTCCCGTTCACCGGTTGAGGCACCACTGGGTACAGCGGCAGTAGCGATAAAGCCTGAATCCAGATGGACATCGGCTTCGACCGTAGGATTCCCGCGGGAATCAAGTATTTCACGGCCTTTGATATAAATTATTTCGGACATTTAATCCTCCCTATTGTTATGTTTCTATACTGTGGACATACTACTCCATTGCTGCAAGATAGCAAGAGCACTTGCAGACATCAACGGATAGCATAGCCCGGTGTTAATGTTGTTTAAAGATCTCGGATAGCGTCTTGACTGATCCCAAAAGAGCGGATGATTCATAGGGCAGCAGCACAGTTTTGTCGCCTTTTTGGACGATATCCTGGAAGGCAGCCACATACTTCAGCGCAATCTGATATTGGGCAGGATCGGTACCGGTACCTTTGACGGCTTCAGCGATCATCTCGATCGATCTACGTTCGGCATCAGCAACTAAGAGTTTGGATTGAGCATCACCTTCAGCACGGGCAATCTTGGCTTTCTTTTCACCGTCGGCAGTGAGGATATTGAAGTCTCTATCACCTTCGGCATTGAGGATCTTGGCACGTTTGTCGCGTTCAGCCCGCATCTGTTTTTCCATAGCTGTACGGATTTCATCCGGAGGAACGATTTCCTGGAGCTCGACCCGATTGACTTTGACGCCCCATTTATCTGTGGCATCATCGAGGATATCGCGCAGCTTGGCATTGATGGTTTCCCGGGAATTGAGGGTACTATCCAGGAGCATACCACCGATCACGTTACGAAGTGAAGTTTGGGTCAGCTTTTCAATAGCTTCCGGCAGGTTTCCAATCTCATAAACTGCTTTGTAAGGATCCGTGATTTGAAAATACAAAAGAGCATTGATATTGAGGGTTACATTGTCACTGGTGATCACGTTTTGACGTGGAAAATCGTACACCGTCTCACGCAGGTCGATGCGGCGTTCTGTTTTCTGTGAAACAATAGCATTGCCACGAAAATCAGAGCGTGTTGTCCGCCAGTGAATTGGCCGCGTTTGGTCAAATATAGGAACGATAAACCGGAGCCCTGAGGACAGGGTACGATGGTACTTTCCCAGTCTTTCAATGATGACTACTTCTGCTTGTTTGACGACGATCATTCCTCTGGAAATAATCGAAATAACCAGAACGGCAAAGACCAATACTACGTATAATGTCATAGCTGGATCCTCCTTGTATTTAGTGATTTCATCATTTCTGACATCTAGAGTTTTGACAAGTAATATTTTTTTATAGGTTTTACAATCCGGGACTTCGAATATCCGATTCTGTTGATTGGCCTCACTGCAATGGCAGGTGATCCCCTCGTGCTTCCCTCGTGAATCCCTTGTCGCGACCCGGGAATCGCGTGGGAAGTGCCATGCCAGGACGGGCGATAGCTACATGTAGAGCAGAGCACCGGGACCGGAGGATGCTGATCCTCCGCAAAGAAAAGATCGGAGCTCGGCAAGCTCCGGTACGGAAAGGGTGACACGATATAACACGTTGGTTGCCTTATCTTTATCTCGCCCTCACCCCAGCCTTCTCCCAAAATGGGCGAGGGAGATTAACCTGCTTTGAATCCTACCGCGTAGGATCTTGCAGCGCTGCCACCAGTTCCCGCAGGATTTCGATTGCCAATCCAAACTGGTCGATATAGCTCATAAGAGCATGTTTTTCCAGATCGATAATGATCTTGAAGCCTTTGGAGACATCAATGCGGAAAGTGTATTTGAGGCTGGAACTAAAGCGCAGGATGCGAATCTTTTCCGGGAGTTTATCCTGCTTAAATTCGATGCTCAGCTTGCCGTTACGAACATAACAGCCTTGCAGATTTGCCTTTTTGGTGAGGACATTGAGCTTGAAATACTGGAGTAGCCACTCTGCCTTTTCCGGCATTTTGCCAAAGCGATCGCTCAGTTCGAGGCAAAACTCGTCGATTTGCTCAATCGAATCCATTTCGTTGAGGCGGCGATAGATGCGCAGCCTTTCTTCATCATCCGTGATGTAATCGGTGGGGAAGTAGAGATCAATCTCGGTCTTGATGGTTTGCCTGGTCTCCGGAGCCTCATCTTCGAGGAAGAGTTCCGGATTTTCGGTTTGGATCGATTCGATAGCACGTTCCAGCAGATGATTGTAATAATTGAAGCCAATTGATTGGATCACACCGCTTTGTTTGATGCCGAGAATGGTACCTGCACCGCGGATTTCGAGGTCTCGAAGTGCCACTTGAAAACCGGCACCCAGAAAATCGTATTGCGTGAGAGCTTCGAGCCGTTGCTTAGCATCCGGGGAAGTGTTTTTGGGGATGAGGAGATAGGCATAGGCACGGCGGTTACTGCGCCCCACTCTACCCCGCATCTGATACAATTGTGCCAGCCCAAAATTGTCGGCACGGTCGATGATGATGGTATTGGCATTGGTGATATCTAGTCCATTTTCGATGATGGTGGTAGCGATCAGAACATCGATTTCATGCTCCATAAAAGCATCCATCACGTTTTCCAGGTGATGCTCCGGCATCTGAGCGTGGCCAACCCCAAAGCTTACACCCGGCATAGCGGTTCTCAGTTCTTCTGCTACAGTCTCAATCGTCTGGACCCGGTTGTGGATAAAAAAGACTTGTCCGCCGCGATCGATCTCTCTACGGATGGCGTCTTTGATCACTTCGATATCACGCGGGGTGATGATGGTGCGTATCGGTAGTCTCTCCTTGGGAGAGGTCTGCATCAGCGAGATTTCTTTCAGCTTGGCAAGGGCAAGATTGAGGGTGCGGGGGATGGGCGTCGCGGACATATATAGCGTATCCACATTGCTTTGCAGCCGGCGCAGTTTCTCTTTGTGCCTTACTCCAAAGCGGTGTTCCTCATCGATGATCAAGAGCCCGAGCTTTCTGAAGCGGACGTCCGCAGAAAGCAGCCTGTGCGTACCGATGGCGATATCGATCTCGCCCATTGTGATGCCGACCAGGTCACGTTTTACCTGCTGACTGGTGCGGAACCGGCTGAACATCGATATTCTCACCGGATACTGAGCCATTCTCTCCTTGAAAACGCGGTAGTGCTGTTCTGCAAGGAGGGTTGTCGGCACTAATACAGCTACCTGATAACCGCTGCAAACGGCTTTGAAAGCGGCTCTGATAGCTACTTCCGTCTTGCCGAAACCAACGTCGCCACAGAGCAATCTCTCCATCGGAGCAGGCAGTTCCATATCGGTTTTGATTTCTTTGGTAGATCTTGCCTGATCCTCAGTATCGTCGTATATAAAGGATTCTTCCAGCTCTCTTTGCCATTCGGTATCCGGCTTGTGAGGAATTCCGGCACGCTTGGAGCGCTCTGCGTAGAGCTTTACCAGTTCTGTGGCAACCAGCTCAATCTGCTCCTGGGCTTTCTTTTTGGTATTGTTCCACTTGGCAGAGCCGAGCTTGCTGAGGACAGGCTTGCTGCCTTCTTCGGCTACGTATTTGGAGAGCAACTGCAACTGGAAGGTAGGCACATAGACCCTGTCTTC
>PHBQ01000077.1:8732-22570 GCA_002841975.1 Candidatus Cloacimonetes bacterium HGW-Cloacimonetes-1 | reverse complement strand
GTCGTATTCGATCTGATCGTCCTTGATCCAGGGTGCCAGGGCTTTGATGTATTCCCGGGCATCATCCAGGCTGTTGGACTTAGTGTCCAGAGACATGAGATTATCCATTACTTCGATTGCATAGTTTAGTGGATACATCTTATCCTGGGCAGCCAATGCCCGGCAGATATCACTGGTACGGTCATCCAGGATTACCACAAGCTTGTAGTATCTGGCTTTGGCTTTCTTGTAGCCCTGTAACCTTCCGAACTCCCTGATCCTAAGGGCTGTATGCTCTGCAAGTCCCTGCCAGTAATGGGATGAGCGGTTGGTGAGGTCATTGAACTGGTCTTTGAGGGTATCTGCAAGCATCTCTTTGGTATAGCCCTGCTGGATTGCGTTTGAGAGGACATCGGCAAAGTTCTGTCTGATGTCGGCTTCGAAGTGATTCCTGATCCAGAACAACTGCTGCTTCTGGATAGTGGATGAGAGATGCTGATCTTCAATGCCCCAGAGCCCGATGCTGGTCTTGGTGGGAGCTTGCACCTGGGTGTCCCTCAGTCCGAGCCGCACACAGCGGTCTATTATTGCTTTGGTGGGCTCATTGACCAGTGCTGCGAAGTCATCTCCCAACTGGGTGTTAATGATGCCCATTAGCTTATCTATGGAGTCCTTTTTGATCTTCTCGGCTCGTGGCATGTCACTCAGCATCTGGATCGCAAGGCGTGTAGCATCTCTGATCTCGGTTTTCCAGGCATTGTTCAGGACCCGGTAGTACTCAAGCATGAGCTGATCATAGTATGTCATAACTGAATACCAGCCTACGCTGGCACAAGCCTCCGGACTTTCACTCTATTCCTGCCGATATCATATTCGGAGAACCTCTCCAGGCAGCCAGCCAAAGCATCACAACCGTCGATGAAGCCATCAGGATAGGTGAGGAACTGGCTAATGAGGGTTGGTGTATCTTGACCCTCCGGAAAGAGGACCTTGGCTGTCTCGATAATGGTCTCGGTTCTCTCGATGCGGAGGTTCTTGTTATCCTTGTTATCGATCCGCTTGATTCTATGCGATATCGGTGGCAGATGATTATCTGTAGCCCACCTGTCGAAGTCGGCAAGGATACGTGCCTGACCGTAGGTGGTTTCACAAGCTGCCCTGGCTTTCACTCTGTAGATTCTATCCAATTCTTGATAGGCATCATAGTAGTATCTGAAGAACTTAGTGTTCTCAGTCTGACGTATCCAGACATGAAGCACGTAGAAGCGGTTACCATCATAGCCTATGGAGATGACCGCCTTGTAACAGCCCTTCTCTCCCCATGCAGGATCAGCATAGAGCCAGATCCGCTTTATCTGGGATGGTTCCGGCAGGATTCTATACTTGGTGAACCAATGGTTCTTGAAGATGTTACCTTCGATTACTGGCTGTCCAAGCATCTCTCTCTGATAACCGGTATGCCCGAACTTGGCTCTGAGGTTCGGCAAGGTACTGGTTGGGTATTGCTCTTCCCAGATGGACTTGCCATGTATATCTTCGAGAGAAAAGCGCAGGATCGCCTTTTGGTGGGTCTTTAATGCAATCAGGTAGGTAACGTCCAATTCTGGATTATCTGCTCGTAAATCGCCTAATATGAGCTCCTGAAACTGGCAGATGGAGTAATTGGGATGTACCAGGTTACCGAGCCAGACGATCTTGCCATTTCCCTCAGGCGAGAGGGCTCCGGCAAGCTCCTGGGTGATCTTCTCCATTCGTCTCTTACCGATGGACTGGTTTCCCATGTTCTCTTCTTTATCGATATCATCACAGACGATCAGTCCGGGACGTTTGGCTGTCTTGGGATTGATAGTTCCTCTATGATTCTGCTTGATACTCCTGGCTCTGATTCTCGCTTTATTCTTGAGATAGAAGTCCAGATCGAAGGCATCCACTGGCTGCAGCTCAGGATAGTCCATTGTGAGCCACTTATTGTTCTGCAGTTCATGCAAGGTGAAAGCAGTCCTCTCCTGTGCGAGATCTACGTCTGCGGCAGTATGTATCACGTAACGTTCACCTTTGATGATCCTCCAGATCGGATAGACCACTCCCATAAGAACCGTTTTGCCCAGCCCACGAAAACCTGTGATTCCGATAATGCCTGAGCCCTTGTCAGTCTCATCAAACATAGTTTCATGTGCTGGGCAAAAAGGTAGTGGGAAGATGTGCGGAAAATAGGTATGGCAGAAGAACGAGAAGGTATCCCAGCCCTCTCCGTTGGTTCTCCTGATCCTGTCGGTCTTAGCTTCAGGATTATCGTCTATAAAAGGCAAGACGAAGATCGTTTTTGATGCGATCTCCGCCAGTGCCTTGTTATGTCGCTGAATGAACTTCTTAGACATAACCGGGACTTGGAGGGTAACCATGAAAGTGCGGAGCCGGAGGCGACGGCTCCGCTTGGCAGGTTTGGGTTGGAGGGTAGGTAGGTTGGTCTGTAGGCTTGGAGGCAACCATGTCCCTGGCTGTATAATTATCCATTTCTAACTCTTAAGTACTCGGCAAGGTCAAGGACGATGCTTTGAAACTGCTTGAGCATAGTCTCATGCCCTTTCTCAATCATAAAGTCGGTCACCTGATCCAGGAAGCGCACGATGTAGTCGTTCAGTTCCTTGGCAGGCTCACTATCTTTCTGGTTCTGCTTGATCAGGCTTACGAGGCTCTGCAGAGCGGTGTCCGCAGGATTCTTGGCATATTCACGCAGTGCCTGGATAAGTGCCTTCTTGCGGGCTAAGCTGATCTCATGGTCAAGTTTGCGCTCTTCCTTGAACAGCTCATCCCACTTGCCACTCTTGATCCACTTACGGACGGTGATGTCGGAGATTCCGAAGATCACCGCCAGTTCAAGTGGATCGGTCTTGCCGTTTAGAAAGGCATCTTTGCAGTTGTCCCGCTTGATGCGGAACTCTATTGCATTACTCATATTCCGGGCGAACCTTATGCTTGAGCAGGTATTCGTTTAAGTCTTTCCCGGCGCAGCGTAACTGTCCGTTCTCTTTGGTACGGAAGGCAGGCAGAGGGTCGCCAATGTCCCGTATCCAGCGGTAAACACTGGAGCGGTCGACCCGGAGGATATCAGCTATCTCATCCGTGCGGTAGTTGCGTTCATCATTGAAGATACTCATCGGTATCAACTCCTCTGCTGTATTAGTATTCATAGATGCCATGTTTCATTCTCCTTGGGATTGTTCAAGTCCAGTTGCATTAGGATACCAATCATTCTATCAGAGAGTGCTGAAGTTGAGCACGATCTGCCGGGACTGACCGGACTCATCCTTCTCGTAGAAAGTGATATACTGCTTGGTGGATACTACTTGAATAGCAGCATCGATCAGTTCCATTGCTTGCTTCCAGATAGTGTCCTTGATGTTGTATCTACGCAGGCGCAGGATACGGTACTTGGCGATCTCACCTTTCTTATCCACCTGGAAGGCTTCACTGATGATGGCTCTGAGGTTGACGTTGGAATCAGCAGACCAGGCTTTCAGACACTCATCGATCTTCTGCTTAGCCAGTTGGAGTTCGATGCCAAACTGGATGCGTTCCTTGAACCTGATCTCAACCCGGTTCTGTCCGTCAAAGCTGTTGAGGATGGCATTGCCTTTCCATTCCAGTCCATTCTTTTGAGCTACCTCTTCCAGATACAACTCCACTTCCTCAAAGAGCTTGGCTTTGTCTTTGATGATGCGCTCCTGCAGCTTCTTGGCTCTTTCGATAGTCTTGTTTACAATTACATCCTGCTTGAGGATTTCCGGTCTGATGATCGAGATCGGGATGCTCTGTCCATTAGCATCGGTCTTAGTGCGGTCGGCTGTCTTCTTAGTCTTGGGGCTGTTCTTGGTTTCCATTAGAGTACTCCTTACGATGATTTTCTTTATCTGTTTGATTGTCGTTTTCAGCTTCATTTGCCCTTGATTCCGCTTTCTTGATGTAGTTCTGCAGCATAGCGATAACGGCTCTGCGCTCTTTGGGGTCGAGCAGATTCCAGTGGCTTTTGTGATAGTGTTTGAGCATGAATGCCCTAAGGTCTTGCTCAGTCCAGTTCGCTCGTTTCATCAGTGCAAACATGAACTTGCCTTGTTTATCGAAAGTGAATGTCTGTGGTCTGCCATGACTACGGTGGCGGCGCATCAAGTCTCTTAACTCAAGCAACCTGGGTTCAGGTAATGCTTGCAGTGACTCTCCGAAACCAAGACCGTTGATGATGAACTTGAAGCCATCCAGGGGCCAGTGGAACTTCTTGACCCGGAGGGCATGGATTTGTTGCCGTAGTTGTCGTTCACGTAGTTCCTGTGTCATAGAATGCCGTCCTTGTTTAGTTGTTGTTAGTTGGTTTTGCAGCTTTCTTGCTGCGTTTCTTAGGTTGGATACCGCAAGCATCTCTTTGCTCGCTGATGATGCCCTTCTTGATCACTGATCCGACCTTGAAGATGTTTGCCATGTTCTTGGTATAGTATCCAGACTTGTTGATACCCACCGCATCCACTGAGATCAAGGCTTCTAGGTACAGATAGACCCACTGCCGGCTCTTCTTCATTAATGTCGCCAGTTGCCTGATACTTCTCACCTTGGCGCATCTCAGCAGGCAGCAGATATCCTGACAGGCTTTGATATCGAAGTTCCAGTTACCACTGTGAATCGTAGCTACTCTGGTCGCATACAAACCCCGGTTGGTGATGTAGATATCCTCATGTTTGGATATTTTCCTGATCACATCACCCACTATCAAGTGTCTGAGGCGTTCTGTTACGACCTCAGGGTCGGCTCCGGTACACTGGCAGATCATATCCACATTGAAGTAGTTAGGATAACTGTCTACGAAGCGGTCGATCATGATTCTCTGCTCTCTCACAATGCCCCCTGTACCAAGATGTCGTTCATGGCTTGTATGGGATTGATCTTGTACTTGCATTCGAGCATGTGCATGATCTTCACAGCTTTTCTTAAGTTTCCTGCCGAGTTGTGATGGATGTAGTTTACCATTGAGTCCGGGCATTCGATGCTCATTACTTCCCTGGTGATCAGGCTTACATCCTCAAGGCTGACAGGCTCGAACTCGTAGAAGTAATTGCAGCGGTCAAAGTAGTATTCATTGATCTGGTTGAGCCTATCCTTGGCATTCTGCATCCCGACCAGAACCACTACTGCCAGAGTCTCATCCACCAGATCACGGATCGCTCCCAGTAGCAGGGGATAACGGAAGGCATAATCGATCTCATCAATGATGATCACCGTGTCCTCATGGTCAAGAAGCAGTTGAGTGCACTGCTTGTAGATATTGTTGGTGGTGCCAGCCGGGAGATAGTCTCCCATCCCGAGGCTGATATACAGATTCTGCAGCAGTTCTTTGGCGAAGGTCTTGGGAGTGGTCGTGGCTTCCAGTCTGAGATAGACATAGCCACGGGTATAAGCGATGCGTCTGGCATAAGTGGTCTTGCCGAGTCCGGGTCTGCCATACAGCATACCCAGTCCCACCATCTCCATGCGTGGACGCTTGAGTAGAAAGTCAACACAGCGGTCAGCTTTCTGGACATTGTTGATTGCTACGAGTTTGCCTTGTTTCACTTGTTTCCTCCTTTATTTGATTCCGATGGTTTTCAACATCTCGGTGAAGCTCTCATCCTCGAAAGGATCGGGCTGATCCTTACTAATGGATGCTGGTATATCATTGGCAGGGCGGGGATTGATATCCGGTTCTGCCTGTTCTTTTACTATCTGACTGGTCACGATCTCTTCCAGCCGGGCAATCTCCTGCTCGGGTCCGGGCTTGGGAGCTTGGATCATCGGAGGCTGGATGAAGGTGGGATTGGCTTGCCGGGCTTCCAGCATTGGTTTGAGTATGCGGTCTACCGACTCTTGATTCATTTTAACGAATAGCTTGGACTGCTGCTCGTTCATCCGTTGCAGCTTCTTGATATACTTGTATTCGGTATTCAGTTCTTTATGGGAGATGGGATTATCCTTATCCAGATGAACAAACGGATGTTGCGATCTTCTCAGCTCTGCCTGGCAGATGAACTTGTCCCTGGTATCATAAACCAATATCCACCTGGCATCGGCATAGTCGTACCTAAACACTACCGGCTTACCGATGTGCTTGATCAGCTCAGGATGCCAGTACAGTAGCTTATTGAAGACGATGCCATCGTTGCGGATGGATTTACGCTCGGTAGCCAGCATCATGAAGTTCAGTTTATCGGGCTGTATAATGCGGCTTTCGGGCAGTTCTGCCGCGTTGAATACCTGCCAGGGTGTTTTACCATGCAGGCCGCCATGAGGGTTATCGCCATAGATATAGCGGACATAGTATCCGATCATCCGCATCGTCTCTTCGATAGTTGGCGGTTCACCCTGGTACAGCTTCTTGATCCACTTCTCATTCCGCATCAGCGTGGCAGGTTTATCGGCAATACTGGCTCCCCGGAAGCTGCTGATGAACCGTTCAAACTGCTCCTGAAAGGTCTTGAAGAAGCGTTCGATGATCTTGGCTTTGGCATTATAGCTTTCTGCGAAGTGGGCTTCGATGCCAAGCTTAGGGAAGATACCTCCCAGTTCAAGCTCCAGATCATGATGCTCCCACTGTTCATGGAACAGCTTCGACCGGAAGGCTTTGCCATTATCGAGATACACGCACTGTGGGGTAGCACCCCAGTTTAAGAACCCATTACGGAAGGCTACCTGGATATGATGGCTATCTTCGGTAAAGGCGAGTGATGCACCCACCGGATAACGGCTCGCCCAGTCCATTACCATGATCATGGTCATGCGTTGAGCTTTCCCGGTCTTGGGATTGAGGATATCGAAGGCCAGAGTATGACCATCAGCCACCCAGACCTGACCGACCTTGAGCAGTCTGCTGTCACGGTGGATAGTCTTGATGATATGCTCCGCTACGTATTTACTGCCCTTCCTAGTCTGCTCCCAGATCGCCAGGTTATCGCTCTTCCAGTCTTCACACCAGCGTCTGAGGGTCGGTTTACTGGAAGGTGATTCATACTGTCCCATCCTGGCCTGAGCCTTGAGCATGGTTATTGCGCTTCCTATGGTGATTCGATTGGGATGCAGCAGCATGCTGAGCAGTATCTTACCTTCAGGCTCGCTTATCTTACGCTGCCGCGTGGTGTTCTTGTTTCCATGCAGAAGGGCATACATATCCCGTTCAGTCAGGATATAGAGATCGATCCAGGTACGCAGGGAACGTTCTTTACGCTCTCCCCGCAGCTTGTATAGCTCAGGAACCAGATTGCCATTATTATAATCAAGTACAATCTGCTTCCACTCTTCGACCTTGGACTCACAGTCTTCCAGTCTGCGGATAACCAATGTACAGAAGTGACCCAGAAGTCTGGCTTCCGCATCATACTTAAGGGGCAGGCTCTCCCGGGGACTGAAGTCGATGTAGCCTTCCCGATTATAGAGAGCAGGTAGATTGTCTGGCAGATCATCAGTTAGTTCATCACATAGATCATCATGCTCTGCAGCTACTTGTTGTTCTGTTCTTGGGAGCAGTGCAGGCAGTTCGGTTTTGTGTATGGCTTCTGATGCTACAGCATTGGTTTGCTGAGATTCAACTACCTGATTGGGCTTTCTACCCCGCTTGTTAGCCGTAGTATCGAACATGATCAGCTTGTTCCGGTTAGGAACTTGCTCATCTAAGAACTTACTGTACTCCTCTATCGTAAAATCATAAGGCTTCATAATACCCACCATCCTCTGCTTCACTTTTCCGGTATTGATGTATCAAGGCACTGTTCAACTGCTTGCCATCCACCTTGATACCTATTTCGATGTATGCGCCGGGAAGCATAGCCCGGCTCTCGCAGTCGGCCATCTCTTTGATCAAGATATCAGGCTCAGTCAGCAAAAAGGCTTTCACTACCCGGTTGCTTCCCAACAGCAACTGCTGTTTATGTACCTCGATCTTTTGTCTGTTGATGTATCTCCAGACAGTTCGGGTCGAACAGTTCATCAACTCTGCCACCCGTTCGACGGTCAGCCATACTGCCTTGATCTTGCGCTTGCTCATTTTCAGCCTCTTCGCATAAAACTTAGTTGTCGCTATGAGCACTGTGACAATTACCGGTTTCTTAATTGTCGCAGTGGTCGGTTGATTTGGCACCACTGTGACAATTGATCGCCGGTTTTTATTGTCACAGTGCTCAAAGCATCTTGTAACCAGCATTAACGGTAAATCTTCCCGAATGGAAAGCACTGTGACAATTGTCGCAGTGCTATAATTGTCACAGTGGTCGTCCTTGACCACCCTGCCTCCGGTCTCGTAAGTAGTCGCTTTCATAAGCGCCTCCAGCATATTATTGTTGGTCTCTACATAACTGACCTGTAATAAGTTGGGAAGTCCTTTCTGCCGATTCCGGCACTACTTGAAAAACTTCTGAGACCGCCGGAAAAATCCGCCGCCAAATCACAATATAAAATTTAGTTCTTGACAGGACAAGACTGGGTAGTTTCATTACTCTGCGTTGTCCATAGATGCATGATAATACCCATAGAGGTGTTGTCAATGTAAAATACGTCCCAAAGGGGGAATAATGAAGGCAGAAGACATCGGAATGAGACTCGGAATGCTGGTAAAAGCCATGAGATTGAAGAATTACGAATTTGAAAAAAAGTTTGGTATCTCTACCAATTCGATGGCGAGATACAAGAATAACACCCGTTATCCCGACCCTGAGTTCATGGCGAAGTTGGTCGAGAATGGTGTGAATGTGAACTGGCTACTTCGAGGCGAAGGCAGCATGTTCATCCAGGCTCCCTGGGAACTGGGACCCGATATCAAGACCACTAAGCAGATGCAGTTCATCAATGGTAAACCGACCTTAGCCCATGATTTTGATAGTACTTACCTACGCACATCAATCTTCCCGATTGTGGCGGAAATTTCCGCCGGACAACCCCTCGAAGTGAGAGATGGCTATGAAGTGGCGGATTCTGTCGAAATCCCAACCAGGTACATCCCCTTTGGTACGGACGCGTACATTGCCTTCCGGGTGAATGGTGAAAGCATGGAACCGCAGATCTTACATGACGATATTGTGCTGATCAAAAAGCAGTACGATTGGGATGATACTGATGGCAGAATCTGTGCGGTCAGATACGAGGGAGGCATTACCCTGAAAAGGATTCAGTATGATCCGGCTCATAAGGGAGTGCTCCTCCAACCACTCAATAAGGACTTTCGTGTTCTTATTATAGACTCAGATCAGACCGACTCATTAACCATGATCGGCCCCCTTGCACTCCAGTTGCGAGTCCCCCAAATCTGATGACCTCTCCCAAAAATCTGATGATCTGAAACCAGTCCAAAAACAGCGCATATTTGCAGTAATGGTGATACAGAAACGTCCAGAAACGTCCAAATAGCACTGTGACATTATCCAAAGCCAGTCCTATCTATCTCCCCACGTCATAAAGCCTTACGACCACTGTGACAGGTGATACCCATTTGCAGGTTTGGGTGAGACTTTGTAACAGGTTATGCTTATCGAATGGTATTGGTTAGGCATTGTATTGAGACAGCGGAGCAAACTAAATATTGCTTGACAAGTGCATAGCATAGAATAACCAACACATGGGTATGTGTAATAAGGCACATAAGATTAGAATCACTGCATACAGGAGTAAAGGAAAAGTGCAACAAAACGTAAATCACGACTGTATCCTGATAGTTGATGACGACGAGGTTTTATTAGAAACCCTAGCTTCTATAAGCAAAGAGCTATCTCCAAACATTTTTACAGCCGGCAGTAAAGCCGAGGCCATGAAAGTGTTAAAAACCCAGGTAATAGAGCTGTTGATACTGGATGTAGTGTTGCCCGACGGCAATGGCTTAGAGATGCTTAAACAAGTTCGTGAAGAGTTTCCGAGATTGAAGGTGATTATAATAACCGGTTCCAAGGACATCCATAATGCGGTATATGCTCTCAGGTATGGAGTTAATGACTATTTATTGAAACCCTTTGATGTTACCGATTATCTGACAAAGTTAAGCAATGTGCTTAGCATAAACAAAATTACAGAAGACATCCAGAGAATACATAATACCCGCAACACCCTGGAACAGAGTCTTGAGGATAAGTATCACCCCTTCCTGATTGGTATAAGTCCGCAAATAGAAAGAGTTGTAGATCATGTAGTAAGGGTTGCTACGATAGATACAGCCGATGTGCTGATCACGGGAGAGAGTGGTGTTGGCAAAGAGCTTGTGGCGAAGGCTATACACCAGTTCAGCTTGCGTGGTAAGAATGATTTCAATGCCATAAATTGCTCTTCGATACCGGAAACCCTTTTTGAAAGCCAGTTTTTTGGGCATACCCGCCAAGCCTTCACGGGAGCGATTAGTTCCCAAAAAGGTATTTTTGAGGAGACCGGCGGAGGAACACTGTTTCTGGATGAAATAAGCAACCTGCCCTTGAGTTTACAGGCTAAGTTTCTTAGGGTTTTGGAGAGTAGAAAGTTACGCCCCGTGGGTTCGAACCGAAGCATTGATGTGAATGTACGTTTACTTTATGCGTCCAATGTTAATCTGGCGGATATGGTACTGCACGGAACATTCAGAGGTGATTTGTACCATCGGATTAATTCATTCGAAATCAATATCCCCCCCTTGCGAGAAAGAAAGGAAGATATCCGACCCCTCGTACAGCATTTTTGCGGTTACTTTGCCGATCTTATGAAGATAAACTTGTCCCAGCCTGAAGAGGAAGTGTACAGCTATCTGGAAGACTATGACTATCCCGGAAATGTAAGAGAGCTGAAAAACATTCTAAGGAAGGCTATCATCCTTAACGATCCGGATTCTGACAAGTTAGCTTTGAGTAGTTTTCCCATACTAAATCCGCTGCGCAAAACCATGCCAGAAATGCCGGTTGCATTAAAAAGTTTCCAGCGTTTATCCGAATTGGATAATATTGAAGCGCAATGGATACGATATGCACTACTGGAATATAAACATAACATCACCAAGACGGCAAAAGAATTGGGGATTAGCAGACCTGCCTTACATCGGAAAATAGAAAAATACAAGATTTAATACACCCATAATGCAACAGGCGGCTCGGATTATGAACCGCCTGCTACTTCACTGAGGGAGGGTATTAGTTATTTTAGCATTAGTACTTTGGATGTTTTGCTGTATTTTCCGGCGGTCATTTTCATAAAATACATGCCGGAGCTAAGGGATTGACCTCTGTCGTTGGTGCCATCCCAAACGATCCGGTAATTACCGCTCTGTCTGGATTCTGAAAGCAGGTTACGCACCAGCTGTCCTTTAATGTTGAAGATTTGGATGTTTACCCTCTCTGCATTTGCCACTCCGTAAGAAATCGTGGTAGAAGGATTGAAGGGATTGGGGTAAATGTTGTTCAGGGACGTGATCAAAGGAATATTCGGGGTACTGTTAGTGTCTGCAGTTAAGGTCACACTAACCGGTCCATGATAATTGCTGCTGCCATCCATATCCAGATTTTGCAGCCAGTAATACCAGGTACCCGGGCTTACTTCACGATCCACAAAGCTGTAGCTCTGCACTTGTGAAGTGTTGCCGGCATTAATCACGCTGCTTACACCTGTAGCTATGCTAAGATCATCTGTAGCACTACGGTAAACATAATAACCAACTACTCCGGTTTCGGATTGGGTTGTCCAATTCAGTTGCACATAATTCGATACTGTTTGCACTGCGCTAAAACTGCTGAGTTCAATGGGAAGCGTGGGGCTGCCGTCGCCTAAGACAACGGGTATTTCCACTGTACCACGGCTATTGAAATTTATCTCAAATACTACCTGACCACCGCTGTTTAGCACAGTGTGCCACTCACCAAGCTGCCAATAAGCACCCATTTGAGCCAGTGTTGTGATGGAGATAGTGAGATTTCCTGTTCCCACAAATGTAAAGGTCTGGGTTGGAGTAAAGTCCGGGATGGTGATTTCAGGAATGGTGCCTGTGCCGATATTGGCATTTCCACCGGTTACCGTGATAGCAGCTGCGCCAACTGTCACTTCCAAACCATTTAGATAATCGGGAGCAAAGAGGGAGGGATAGCCATTATTCAGGGTGTGAGTGGCATCCACTCTCCATACATTTGCAAAGTCCCAACCTACATAGGTATCGACGGCATAGGGATAGGTCATATCGGAAGTAGTTCTACCCATGGTGCCCTCATAATTAACACCACCTGATGCGTATTCCTGACCTGATGTTTCGGTATTCCAATAATCTCCGCTTCCAATGAATTCGCCTGCTCCAAACAGACCTCCTTTATAGGAAGTGTTACCAGAAATAGCACCAATGGAATAACTGTTATAAACTTCGCCGTAAGTCAAGCCAACTAAACCGCCCAAATAGCCACCAGTGCTGGTAATGGATCCGGTAGCATAGCAATTGTTAACCGTTCCACTGCCGAGAGCCCCGACTAATCCACCACCTCCGTAACCATTCCCCCTGCCAGTCAAAGCGCTGGTAGAAAAGCTGGTGCTGATAGGAGTTCCGTTGCAGACGCCAATCAAACCGCCGTACATCATGGCAGAATTCACAGTACCACTGCTGGAGCAATTGCTGACAAAATAATCAAAACCATTAAAGATATTGCCTAACAAGCCACCTGTATACATGTCTGCGTAGATATTGCCGTTGGAATGGCAGTTGTTTATGGTTGAATTTTCAGCATATCCGGCTAATCCACCCACATAGGCAGTTCCAGTAACATTTGCATTGTTTAATGTGAGATTAAGAATGGAGCCATGGCTTGTGGCACCAAACAATCCTTCATTTCGGCCGTAAGTTCTATTGATGTATAAGTTACTGATTGTTTTGCCGTTCCCATTGAAGACACCGGAAAAGGGAAACTGTTCCACTGATTGAATGTCTACTATTCCCGCCAAACTGCCAGTATTTACGCTCTCAATATCGGCAATGCCAAATACATGAGCTCCGAGCTCGGTAACCTCTGTCATCAAGATGTACCCGGTAGAAAGGGCAGTTTGTATTTCCGCAGCAGTAGCATCAAAGGGTATCGCTCCGGTAGTTTTATTCGTACCTGATATCAGATAAAATGCTGTGATAGTGAAGGTACCACCTGTAGCACCAGATAAATCCAGAATAGTATAAGGATTTGGCTGTGTACCAATTGCTTCCCAGCCCAGGCCGGTATTGTAGGGGCTTACATCGAGATCGAGATCATTTGCTAAAATAAAGTCACTGCTTAAGAAGTTTCTTACTTCGTCAAGCTGACCGACCGTAGTAATAACATAAGGGCTGGCAGGCGTGCCTTCTCCTGCACCGGAGAAGATTGGAGTAGAAGGAAGCTCGTCATACTGAATTTCAAAATTGTCCATGTAGCCCGAGCGTTCGCCTGAATTAGTAAAATAAGGGTACATCTCAGTTAATCCGGCTACATTTTGGTTAACCAAACCTGTCTGGCTTTGTGAAGTGAATAACTCGCCAAGTACCCCATCAGAATCTGAATTCCAGATTTGGAAGGCAGCATCAAATGTATTATCTCCCTGATATGTCATCGTAAATATCACCTTGTACCATTCCCCTACAACCAGGTCTCCTGGAGATAAGTACCAGTCTACTTCATATAAAACCTCGTTATTGGCAAAATACCCACCCCCGCCATGAAAAATCATCCCGATTGACGAAGATGAAGTAATCATAGCATCCATTTGTTCATTAACATTAGTTTCGGCGAATCCTAATCCGGAATAGCCGGCGTTGCCGCTAATCTGAAAATAGGCACTTAGAGTTCTGGTCTCTCCCAGTACCGGAACTGCGTATCCCGTCTTACGAGTCCAGACGGCATCAG
>PHBQ01000077.1:0-8655 GCA_002841975.1 Candidatus Cloacimonetes bacterium HGW-Cloacimonetes-1 | reverse complement strand
CAGAATTGTCCGGGATAGCAACAGCACCGCTGTTTGCCAAACCACCGGTGCTAACGTTTGTAAATTCAGGAGTGGAACTGGGGTTAAACAAACTAACTAAGTTGGCGGTATCGTTAAAATCCACCAGTTCGGTGATTGCTGCTAATCCAACAGCAAGCATAAGCATGAGGGTGAGTATAATTGTTGTTTTCATTGTTGACTCCCTTAGTAATTTTTGAATTTGCAATTTGAAAAGCAATATTAAGACCAAAGCATGGTGCATTTGCAAGTGGCAGTCCATGTGACACATAGCCATATTCAGTATCATATAAAAGCTGTAGCACTGTCCGATTCTGAACGTATTGCCCATAACCGTACAGTGAAGTGTTCGCAATCGGACATAACAATACCCCAATCTGCGCATGTTACCAATGTTATAAAAGAGCACTGTGGCGGAGGATCGGCATCCTCCGGCTACGAGTTACCGGCTACAAGCTATAATCCGATATCGCCAGTAGCATTGATATCGCGGAAGTCTTCCGATCGACAAGTACATAAAGCGATTTACAGTTCATACATTTCTCATCAGATAGGTCTGTAGTTAAATTTCTATCTGTCACTTCTGATAGTAAATTGTCAGTTTGTAAGGGTAATTATTAGTTTGCTTTTCATGGATAAGACGATATACTGTCTTGTGACACTATCAAGCGAAAGAACTACTCAAGATGCAATACATTCCATGATATGTGGATTGGATTTGGCCGCTGGTCAAGCATTGAAACAATTAACACATGGAGTCACTAATGGACAAACTTATTATCAAAGGTAACTGGAACGAAATCGCCGGAAAACTTAAGCAAAAATATGCCGATTTAACCGATGATGACCTGCTCTTCGTCGAAGGAAAAGAAGATGAGCTGCTGGGACGATTGCAAAAGAAACTTGGTCAAACCAAGGAAAGTGTGCGAGATTTGATTCAAAAGATTTGAGTCAGCTATTTCGGCAAATCACTATAATGCATGATGTCCTGCATTATGCGTGCTTGTACAGTGCTCCCAGCAAAGAAAGTTGCAGAGGAGAGATTCAAGCACAAAATCAAGATAAAAGCAAACTACAAAGGAGTTTTGAATGAATACAAAGATCTTAATCACATTGATGGTATTGGTATTAGTTTCGTTGGGTTTGGTCTTGGGATGTAAGAAATCCGCAGACCAAAAATTAGCCGACGCAAACGCAAATGCGCTTGAATCCCAAGAAAACGCAGACAATGCTGTAAATCAATCAGTCGCAGAACAAGAATGGCAGAAATACAAAAATGATGCTGAAATCAAAATCGCAGAACATGAAAAAATTATCGCTGATTACAGAGCCAAGATGACAAGTGCCAATGGCAAGCTTCAGGCAAAGTATGATAAGAAGATTGATGATTTGGATCGCACTAACTTAGAATTGAAAACAAAACTGAATGATTACAAAGACGAAGGAAAGACAAAGTGGGAACAGTTCAAGAGCGAATTTGACAACGACCTAAACGGACTGGGAACGGCACTAAAGGCATTCGTTGTTGTAGATAAAAAATAGAGTAGTGATATAATTGACTTATCAAGTCTAAGCACATATTTGATGAGTTCGCTTAGTACCGTTATTGAAGACTTACCTGTTTAAAGAGAGCTGTTGACCGGCTCTCTTTAAGCATTTAGCTTCCATGAACAATAATGCAGAAGGAAACCCTCTACCTACAGATGCGGGATGGAAAAATGATGCACGGGTGCCCCTGAAAACTGTACGTCATAACCATGCAAACAATAGGTTAGGGGAGTTACAAACAGGATTCGACACATTCCTGTGTCGATAAGCAAAACCCAGCTCTGCACATGCTTATGCAGATACGAAGATCTGCTAAGCCGTACCGGAGCTTGCTGAAGCTCCGTTTTGTCTTTTTATGTGCGGAGGATTGGCATTCTCCGGCTACGAACTATAATCCGATATCGGCAGCAGTATTGATATTGCGGAGGACACCCTGATCGGGGGTGGGCATGTTTAGCACTTCGACTCCGGATTGGCGAATGATTTGTGCCAATCCACCCGTCACATTTGGCATCCAGAGGTCGAGGCACGCGGGGATGATGATAGGATGCCCCGTACGGGCCTCATAGAGGGGTCGTATTACGGCGTTGGGGTGCAAGTTAAAGGTGCTAACCATCTCCACGATTGTCGCCGCATTTACAAAGGGATGATCCACCGGAAAGATGAGGTAACCGGCAGCAGCGCTGGTGTGTTGGGCGGCATATTGCAGAGATTCCAGCATATCGGAGGTAGGCAGATCCCGCGCCACAAAGATTTCGGAGATACCGGCAGTGGTTAGGGTGTTCCGAATCCGCTCCAGAAAAGTGATGCCGCCGAAAACAGCATCGACTTTGGGCATTCCAAAGCGGCTACCTTTTCCGGCGGCAAGAATGATCGCTATTATTTTAGGATCTTGCATTAAATGCAGTGATCGCGGCGTCGATCTCGTCGAGATTATCCTCAAATGTTTCGAGCCAATATTCAGGCTCCCACTGGCTGAGGATTTCTTCATAGGTCTTGCCTTGCTGTTCCACCCAAGTATAGTATTTCAGGTTGTGGATACGCTTTTTGTCTTTGTAGGTCAGTTCCATAAAGTTGTCCCAGGATTGGGATTTGAGCGGGCCTTCAAAGTCCAAAGCGGATTGCAGAGCGGTATAGACACCTTTCTCGGCAGTTTGTTCTTCCACGCGGGATTGATACATCTCGGCAGAATCCGTAAAGACCGTGAAGATCACGTCGTTTTCATCATACTCAAAATACTTGGCTTGTTTGATGGAAGCGAGCAGATTTCCGATCGAGGAGATACCCAAAAGTGCCAAATCTTCCACGACGGAGGGAGCGATTCCCTGCTCGATCAACCAGGCTTTACCTGTCTCTTCGTTAAAGAGTCGGAGCAGGCGCATGCAGTCTTCGTCCCGAATGGAGGCTACACCGTCGGTATTGCGTACATTATGGACCCAGGGGATGTGTTTGTCGCCGATGCCTTCGATGCGGTGTCCGCCAAAGCCATTGAGTAGCAAAGTGGGGCATTCATAGGCTTCGGAGGCGATGGTTTTGAGAAGGGGATGTTTGGTTTTGAGGAAATCACCCGCTGCGATAGTACCGGCCGATCCGGTGGCAGAGACATAACCGCTGAGACGGCTTTTATCGGTCTTGATCAGATCATAGGCTTCGAGCAGGGCGTTTCCGGTCACATGGTAGTGAAAGAAGGGGTTACCCAGTTCGTCAAATTGGTTCAGGATCAGGTATTGGGGATCCAGACGCAGTTCGTTGCACTTGTCATAAATTTCTTTGACGTTGGATTCGCAACCGGGAGTAGCGATCACTTCCGCACCTATGCTTTTCAGCCAGGTGAAGCGTTCGGCAGACATTTCTTCCGGCAGGATAGCCACGGATGGGCAGTCCAAGAGCGCACAGTCAAAGGCACCACCGCGGCAATAATTGCCGGTGGAAGGCCACACTGCTTTATGATAATCGGGATCAAATTCACCGCTCACGAGGCGGGGAGCCAGGCAGCCATAGGCAGCGCCGACTTTGTGGGCACCGGTGGGGAAGTATTTTCCCACCAGACCAAAGATACGGGCTTTGACACCGGTGATGGCAGAGGGGATTTCGATGAAGTTGGGCTTGCCATAGAGTCCGGTATTGATGTCGTTCTTCCAACTGATGCGGAAGAGATTGAGGGGATTGATGTCCCACAGTCCGATGTCTTTGAGCTGGTTCTTGATCTCGGCAGGGATGAGGTCCGGATTCATCATTTGGCGAAAGGTGGGCAAGATGATGTTGCGGTCTTTACAGCGTTTGGCATTTTTGGCTGCGATCGCCTGGTTTATAGTGTTCATTAACTTTGGCATTTATTCTCCTGTTCTATGTCTTACAGAAAGCTTTTCAGCTTGGAGTAGGCGTCTTGGATTTTGGAATTGAAGATCATGGAAGAAATAACGAAGGGTTTGTAACCGGCTTCCTGATAAGTGTGCATGCGATAACGTTCAAATACGGATTTGGCGACTTCACCCTGAGCGCATGAAACGTCTGTGATATCTGCAGGCAGGCAATGTTCATAAAGTGCATTTCCGCCCTTGGTGAGTTTCATCATGTCTTCGGTGCATTCCCAATCTGTATGATTTGCATTTTCGGAAAGGCAGTGTTTTTCCAATTCACGCAGGGCGGCAGTATTGCCACCTTTGAGCAGCTTGGTACGTTCTTGCATCACAGCCATCGGTGCCCAGGATTTGGGATACACGATGTCGGCGCCGGCAAAGGCGTCTTGCATGCTGTTGGTCATGCGGAAGCTGCCTCCACTGGCTTTGGCAAAGCTGTCGGCAGTGGTCAGGGTATCCGGTAACAAGTCGTATCCTGTGGGATGTGCCAGCACGACTTCCATGCCAAAGCGGGTCATGAGATTGATCACGCCCTGGGGAACGGATAGCGGTTTACCATAGCTGGGTGAATATGCCCAACTCATTGCGATTTTCTTGCCTTTGAGGTTCTCAAATCCGCCGAAATAGTCTTTCAATTTGAGCATATCGGAAAGGGATTGAGTAGGATGATCGAGGTCGCATTGCAGATTCACGACTGTGGGTCTTTGAGCCAGTACACCTTCTTCAAAGCCACCGGTCACAGCGTCTGCCACTTCTTTCATATAGGTGTGGCCTTCGCCGGGATACATATCGTCGCGGATACCGATCGCTTCTGCCAGGAAGGAGATCATATTTGCAGTTTCGCGGACGGTTTCACCATGGGCGATTTGGGATTTGACTTCGTCCAGTTCGGACAGACCCAAGCCCAGTGCATTGACGGCAGATGCATAGCTAAAGCGGGTGCGAGTGGAATTGTCTCTAAAAATCGAGATAGCTAAGCCGTAATCAAATATCTTGAAGGGCTTCTTCATGCGATGCAGTTCTTGCATGATTTCGGCAACGATCATGACAGCTTTGAGGTTGTCAACGCTGTTTTCCCACGTCAGCAAGAAATCCTTGCCATAGAGGTTTGGCTTCAGCTGCTCCAATTCGTTGAGCAGGGTGTTTATCCTGTTGTTTTCCATATTGTACTCCTTAATTTCTATATCTTCAAAAACTCTTATTTTTTGCCAATCCGGCAGTTCTTATTGTTTACTCATTCTTTGTGCACCCAGCATCACGGCATCGATGATCTGTTGGTATCCCGTGCAACGACAGAGGTTACCTTTGATGGCGGTACGTACCTGTTGCCTGGTAGGCTGAGGATTGATTGCCAAAAGTGCAAAAGCTGTCAAGACCATTCCGGGTGTGCAAAATCCGCATTGGATTGCGCCAGCATCGATGAAGGCCTGTTGGAGGGGATGGAGACTGCCGTCGGCGGGGGTTAGACCCTCAATCGTGAGGATGGATTTGCCGATTGCATTCTTGAGCAGTACTTTGCAGGAGCGCAGAGGTGCCAGATCGACCAAGACGGTGCAGGTGCCGCAGACTCCGATGTCGCAACCGATCTTGACCCCGGTCAGCCCCAGGTCGTCCCGTAACCACAGCGAAAGCTTGGTTTCCAATTGGTTTTCAGAAATCTGGTGTTCTTTGTTATTTACTGTAATAATCATAATTCAATCCTTATGGGGAGAGTGTAGAAACGCTTTCCGGTGGCGCGATAGACCGCATTGGCGATGGCAGGAGCGAGCAGTTCGAGAGTGGGTTCGCCCACACCTTTGGCACCAGAGGGCGATTGGGGATCGTGGTTCTCGATCAAAATGGCTGTCATCTCCGGTAAATCGGTGGCACGGGCAATGCGATAGTTGTGGAAATTGGTGGGTACTATCTTGCCGTTTTCACTCTTGCAATCTTCCAGGAGCGCATAGCCCACAGCGGTCGCTAAGCCGCCATAGATTTGACCTTTGACCATATCGGGGTTGATGGCTTTGCCGACTTCGTGTGCAGCTACGATATTGAGCACAGTCACTTGTCGGGTTTTGGGATTGACCTTGAGTTCCACTGCCTGGCAGGCATAGACCCAGGTAAAGTAGGCATTACCCTGCCCGGTATGCTCGTCCCAGCTCACTTTGGGAGCCTGGAATACGCCAAATGCATAGGGGTATTGCTGGCGGGAATAGCAAAGCTTGATGGCATCGTTCCAGCTCATGACCAGCTCATTATTGGTATCATACAAGCCGCTGTCACGGAAGGAAGATACATCTATATTCTTGGCGGTTTTGATCTCGGTGGTGAGGATATTTTTCAGGATCTTGGCGGCATTGACTACCGCTCCTCCACCCAGGATAGTTCCGCGGGAGGCGACAGTCGTGCCTCCATCCGGGATATTTGAAGTGGAAGGCATGCGATAGCGGATCCGCTCTTTGGGGATGCCGAGATGCTCGGCGGCGATCAGGATCATGGCACTCTCTGAGCCTTGACCATTCTCGTGGATACCGGTCTCGATCAGCACAGAGCCGTCCGGCTGCACGCTGATGATGGCAGAATTGAAGTCCACACCTTCTGCACCGAGGCTCATGCCACGGTAACTGAGAGCCATACCTATTCCATACCACTCGTCCTGAGCGGGATCACCAAAGCTGCACTGCGAGCGTTTATTGGTGTAATCGATCTCGGCTAAAACTCTGTCCATAGCTTGCTGCAGCGAGACTACGTGGGTATCCAAGACCTGTCCGGTGACGGTGGTAGAGCCTTGACGCACCATATTACGGCGTCGGATTTCAAGCTCATCCAGCCCCAGTTTCTCGCCTGCCATCTCGATCAATTGCTCGATCGCAAAGTTTACCTGAGGAGAGCCAAAGCCGCGCATAGCACCGCTGAAGATGTTATTGGTATAAACTCCATAGGTATCGTTGTGCACATTCTCGACCGAGTAGGCACCACAGCACTGCACCGTGGAACGCCAGGTAACCCAGGGAGTGACGGAGCAGTAGGCACCGCCATCGGCGACAAAGCGGGATTTGGCAAATCTGATGATGCCATCTTGTGAGAGTCCCATGCGATATTGCAGAGTATAGGGATGACGTTTATAGCTTTCCCGCATCGACCATTCGCGAGTGTAGGTCATTTTCACGGGTCTTTTCAAAAGGTAGGCACAGAGCGCAGCACGGGCACAGACGAGGGCGGCAGTGTCGTCCTTGCCACCAAAGCCACCACCCATCGGGATGGTCTTGACTTCGACGTCATTAAGGGCGAGACCCAAGGTGTTGGCAGTGAAGCGGCGGGTCGAAAAAGGATGCTGCATACTGCCCATCACTTCCATCACGCCATCCGGACGCAGGTATGCGATCCCGGATTCGGGTTCCAAATAGGAATGCTCGATGCGCTGGGTTTTAAAAGTCTGTTCAATCACGACGTCCGAAGCTTGCTCACCGAGGGTGATGTCACCCCGTCGTACACAATGCTCGTTGCAGATATTGGAGCCGTGTGCGGGATGCAAAAGCGGGGTTTCGGGCAGCATTGCCACTTCCGGATCCAGCACTGCAGGGAGTTCCCTGGCTTCAATGCGGACAAAAGGAATGGCGGCAATAGCCTGGACTCTGGTTTCAGCAACCAATAATGCTATCACATCGCCATGAGTTTTGATATATTTATCTGCCAGGACCTGATAATCTTGGATGATCTGTCCAAAAAGCACTTTACCCGGTACATCCCGGGCGGTATAAACAGCGATCACACCCGGTTGCTTCAGTGCTTCCGTGGCATCGACAGCGATCAACTCGGCATATACATAGTCGCTATAGATCGGAACTGCGTGCAGCATTCCCGGTATCGTGATATCATCGGCATATTTGGCAATGCCAGTTACTTTGGCATAGGCATCGTTACGAAACGCAGTGGGGGTATTCAATAGATCCTCCATATAGGTTATCCGAGCATCTGCTCGATCGTGAAAAGAGGTTTGGGGCTAAAATTCATCAGTTTTGCGGGATTGTGCACCGTGAGTGCAAACAATTCGTCCAGCGTGATCTTGCCGGAAGTTACAAAGTGGTCATGCATCGCTTTAAATAGTGTTCCCACTCCAGGGATGCCACATGGAACCTGCTCCGGGGTATCCGCATAACGATCCTTGTCGGCAATGGTAAAGGGGCAATGGTCGCTGGCGATGATATCAAAATAGCCATCTTGCAAGAGCTCCACCATCATGCCGCGAGTTTGTGCACTGCGATAGGGCGGGGAGCAGAGGTAGCGATGACCGTGCTTGGCTTTGAGGATATCTTCGGTATGGATCAGATAGTGGGGTGCGGTCTCACAGGTGATCAAGTCGCAAGCGGCTTTGGCTTCCCGAATCAAGAGTGCCGAAGTAGCAGATGAGACATGCACGATGTGGACGGGATAGCTGTGCTTGACTGCCAGCTCGAGTACCCGCTCTACGGCAATATTTTCCGCTATTTCGGGACGGCGTAAACAATGGTCTGCCGGACTGTGGAAATGATGGTGGGCAGAGAACTTTTCGATGGTGTCGTTATTCTCACAGTGGATCAGCATGCGGGGCTTGAGATCACTCAAATCCTGCATCCAGTGCTCGATCTCGAGGTAAGAACGATAGATCCCTGCAGGCTCAAAAGCAACTGGCACGAGAGAGCGGTGTATTTGCCGAACCCTCCAGTGCCGCCACTCTGGCAGGCATCAACCAAGCCCTGGCCAAGGG
>PHBQ01000076.1 GCA_002841975.1 Candidatus Cloacimonetes bacterium HGW-Cloacimonetes-1 | reverse complement strand
TCTCTGCATATCCATATTCGGATTGGAATAATCTGGTCCCTGCAGCAGCGTCCGATACGTTCCATCTATGAGGTTATAATAGACGAGCCGGTCTACAGCCAGCACTATGACGTCTTCTGCTACTACATCTACCCTACCTGAGATCGAGAAACTACTATATACAGCAAAATCATAGATAATACGGCTCGTTAACGTGTTTTGATCCAGAGTGATTACTGCAATTCCACCTGCTACGTCGTGTATCAAATATAGCTTGTTGAATCGCATCACAGAATAAGGGTGCATATTCAATTCCCCAAAGCCCGTCACAGTCCCCAGATTCGCCTGTGTCGTAATCTGATGGGTCTCCACAAGATATTGAAAGCCATAAACCTGGATAGAGTAATTGCTATAGTTCATTTTATAGAATTGGATGTCACCATTGGGCAACAACATAGAGTAATCATATTGATTGGGAATTGATATCGAATCTATCGCCGTTACAGACACTTGGGGTTCCGCATATACAGATAGCACTGCCAGTAAAAGCAACATCGTCAATACAACAGTTTTAAGCACATTCATAATAACCTCCAATGATTATTGGCATAGAAAAGACATATCATTCTGGATGCAGTATATACCAAAAATGATCTGCACACTATTGAGTATAACCTTAGCGCCTAATCAAACTATATAGCATGGTTACTGCTTATCATTTTTAGGTCAAGCATTATTTTGAGCAGTCTCAAACTAAATCTGATCTTCATTTTGCTCTTACTTCAATCCGAGGTGATTCCCTCGTGATCCCCTCGTGAAGCCCTCGTCGCGACCTGGGAATCGCCACGGAAGCATCACGCCAATACTTGAGATTGATTCAAGAAGGATCGAAAAGGGCAGATACGAAGATCTGCCATCCTGAGGGTTCCATTTTCTGCAACAAAAAGGCTTTATCCATGGCAATCTGCTGCGATCTCTCCACTCGATGTTTACCGGATTTGCATTTTTTATTTGACATAATACTACAATGCAGTTCTTCCGTGATTGATAAGAACATTATTGAGGTAACCCTATGGCAAATAAGTGTGAATTGAGCCAATACATGAGCCGCGAACGAATATTGGATATTGAGACGATTTCAAAAGACGATTTATTGAACAAAATGGCAGATCTGATCAGCTCAGATGCCAAAGTAGTGGACAGTATTCAAATGAAGAGGGCTATTTTTGAAAGAGAGAAATCCATGAGTACCGGGATCGGAAACAGCATTGCGATCCCCCATGCGCGCACAGATTCCGTCACAGATTTTATAGTCTGTTTTGCCCGTATCAAAGATGGAGTGGATTATGATGCTTTGGATCAAAAACCGGTAAACCTGGTGTTTATGATCGTAGCTCCTGCCTCGGAAGACAAAATGTATATCAAGCTACTATCCAGATTAGTTTTACGTATGAAAAACGATGATTTTATCCAGAACCTGCTCGATGCTGATACCCCAGAGCGCTTATTTAGCTTGATTTGCGATACTAAGTAATGTTGCTTTCTCACATTCTGGCATTCTTTGGTATCTGCTTACTATTATCCTTACTCACCGGTCGGGGAGCATCGTATCTCAAAGTGCCGGTAATCCTGGGATACATCGTTACCGGAGCTTTGCTGGGACCTTCGATCTTGCATTATGTTTCCTCCCAAAACATCGATTCGCTGAATTACATCAATGTAATCACCCTTTCCCTGATCGGCTTCAATATCGGATCTGAACTCAAATTTAAAGAGTTACGCAAGATGGGAAAGCAGATATTACTGATCGTAACCTTTGAAGCCACGGCAGCCTTCCTCCTCACAGCTATCGCCACTGCCATCGTACTGAAGAGTATCCCCATGGGTATCATCTATGGCGCTCTTGCCTCTGCTACTGCCCCGGCGGGAACGGTTGACGTGATCCGCCAATACCGGGCCAAAGGGGAGGTAACATCCACTCTTTACGCGGTAATGGGGCTGGATGATATCTATGCCTTGATACTATATTCGCTTGCCATTCCGATCGCCGGAATCATGCTGGGCTCCACCTCTGTCAGTGTCTCTGTGGCATTGTTGGAAGCGTGTCGGGACATTGGGCTGGAAGTCGTTTTTGGTGCAACGATCGGCTATGCTATGGTGCGGGTGGGGCGCTATATCCACGAACAATCCCTGTTCATGATCTTTTCTTTGGGCTGCTTGTTTGTGATGTGCGCTATAGCTTTACATTTTGATATTTCACCTATATTGCTGACTATGACTGCAGCCATTGTGATGGTCAACAGCAACGGCATTATCACCAAAAAGGTTACCCATGCCCTGACCCAGTGGTCTCCCCCTATCTATTTGATGTTCTTTGTGCTCTTGGGAACAAGGCTGGATTTTGGTATGATAGCATCCTATGCATTGTTAATCGCCGTCTATATAGTATTTCGCTCCTTTGGAAAGTTTGGAGGGGCATACTGGGGTGCATCGGTCAGCCATGCTTCCCCCAATGTGCGCAAATATCTGGGCTATACCATTCTCTCCCAGGCCGGGGTAGCGATCGGCTTGACCTTGGGGGCCGCGAAGATACTGATTGATATGAATCTACAGCATGAAGCCACGCAGATTATCAGCGTCATGACTGCATCTACCCTCTTGATAATGCTGATCGGACCCATATTGGTAAAATATGGCCTCGGTCGAGCCAACGAACTGAAAGCAAAAGACTGAAGCAACAAGGAGTCTGAATTATGTATATGATATTTCATTTGTACAGCGATAAATACTTGGATGATGTGATCTTGGCTCTGGCTGAAGCGGGTGTGGAAGATACCATCGTGCTTTCCGGTGAGACATTGGGACAACGCATATTATTTGATATTCCGCTCTTTGCTAGCTTCAAAGACTCTCCCGATATGAAACAAGGATATGGCAATGTGATCATGGGGATTGCAACCGAAGAAGAAATCAATTTTGCCTTGGAGGAACTCGTTAATTCCGGCTTAAACCTCCTCAAAAACAAACTGGCTCGGATATTCTTGCTGCCGATCGAACAGGTGATAGAATAGTGTTGATAACCGGGTCTTAGGGCAGCGCTCTACTCCCTTCGGGGTGGTGGACGGGATTCGATCGCAGAATTTACACAAGAAACCCTAGATATCTTACCAATTCAAATCATTCTATTGTATCCAAGCCTCTACTTCAGTATCATTGGTTTTAGATTTGCGGAGGATCGGCATCCTCCGGCTACGAATTTGCTATAATATTCTCAACTCCAGCTTTCCACATAAGCATAAAAATAGCCCGTCATGCATGCACAACGGGCTATTTTTGTATGAAGTCTTGATACTACATTGCGAGTTTGGGGATAATTCCACCAATCAGGAAACATGTAGCGAAAGCTATGATAGCATAAAGCTCGGGGTAAACAGCAAGGATCAGAGTTTTCGTAAAAACGTCATTTCCGCTTCCCAGACTTTCGATACCATTGGCAACCACTTTTGCCTGTTGGAGAGCAGAGAACCCACCTACCAATCCCATAATCAATCCTGCGCCAAGAATGGCATAGGCTTGCATCATGTTCATTGATGTAGTGATATGCGTCTGCAAGATGAAGAAAGCACCAAAACCATAGAGACCTTGAGTACCGGGAAGAGCAGAAAGAATCATGCAATTTGCAAAGATGTCATCTCTTTTCTTCATGGCTGCTACGCTGGCGCTACCATCAATAACTGTACCAAAAGCGCTGCCGAGGCCACTCAGGGCTACCATGATAAATACCCCAATCCACGCTATGAAAAAGGCAATATTGCCATTTGGTGCTACTGCACTTGCGACAACTGCTAATGTGTCGGTCATATAACCTCCCATTTATTTTACTGTATTTGTTCTTCCAAAGGGTTTATACTCTGGTCCGGGTCCTGTGAACCCGGCGTTTTTATAAAATTCTACAAAAGTCAGACGTAAGGGATGGACAAATCCGCTGAGAGCGCCTAAGGCAAGGTTCAAGCTATGTCCAAATATCATGAATACGAGGAAGAGGACAGGCCCCAGGATTGGTATCGAGGAAAACTGTGCCGCCATAGCATTGACCACTAAACCTAGGATCGCACTGGATACGCCCAGGGCAAACAAACGAATGTATGACAACAAATCTCCAAAGAACCCTGTTACGACATTGTACATAATCCAGATTCCGGAAGCAATGTTGATAAGTACATTCTTACCGGGGCTATTGAAGAGGAACACCATTCCCAAGCCAGCATAGACCATGTATTTGGCATAAACGGCAAGTGTACCGGGATTGGCACCCATCACTTTGGAACCCATGACAACTGCACCCAATAGGAACAAGAAAGTCCCGATCGTTGATATGCCATAACGAAATCCGGATTGACGCATTTGCTTTGCAGCATTGACCAATATTCCGAATAGAATCTGGATCACACCCAAGATCAGGGCAAAATTGAAGATCTGCTCTGTGTTACGGATGAGGATTGTATTCCCTACTCTACTCCAGGTCTTCATGTCGTAGGCAAATAAAGATCCCATCACCCAGCCCATGATCATGGTAGAAATACCAAAAAGGGCTATTAATGACATAAATCCTTTGATCGTAGCATCTTTGGACTTTCTGCGCATCAGCAGGGCAAAGATCACCAGGACCAGGCCATAACCAATGTCTGCATTGCAAAATCCGAAGAATAACATGAAGAAAGGTGCAAAATAAGGAGTCAGATCCAGATCATTGTAGCCGGGAAGCATAAAGAGCTTCGCAATAGGCTCAAACAGTCTGGCAAACCAGCCATTCTTGAGCTGCACCGGGGTATTGTCCTCGGCGGTGGGGTTTGCAGAAAAGTGGATGATGTTCTCTTGATTCAAGAAATCCTTGAGTGAAGCTTCTGCATCCACCGGAATCCACCCTCCCAGCACATTGATATGTTCTTCTGCTTCCGCATCGGATTGATGTAGTGCGTCTTCATATTCGTAGGCATGGGTTAATTGATGGATCTCTTTGGTAAACATCTCCAGAGCAGTCTTGCCGTTTTCCAGGAAAAAGTTCTCTATAGCCTGGAGCTCTTCTTCGACTTTGCTAAGGGCTTTCTCGAGTTGCAAGAGGCCTTGGGCAGGGAAAGTGAACACATCTGCATCCATTATCTCTTTTTGGTCGGTGGTTCCCAGTTTCACAAAATAGATCAGTGCTTGCGCTTCAGCAATCACTTGCAACGCATAACGTTCGATCCATTCTTGTTTGAAATGGTTCTTTGAAATCGTGTAAAAAGAGGTATAGATACCGTTTTGCTTTAGGCCTTCGACTACAGCAGGATCAAAGTAACCCCAGGGCTTCAGATCTGTGATCTGGCGTTTCAGGGTTTCCCGCTGCCGAATCAAAGATTCCTTGGATTCTCTGGCACGATCAAACTGGTTTAACATCATCAAGGGTAACAATGGCGAGGTATTTGCCACAGCATCTTTAGCTAACATCTTGTTGATATATTTGGAGGTCTCGGTATAGCGACCGATGGACTCCAGACTTTGGGACAGGGTTTCGGTCTTGACCACTTTGTTGCGGATCACGTGTACCACACCCAGTTTCTGGAGCTTGTTCAAGAAGGCTTCATAGTCTTCATGATATAGTACAAAAGTATATTTACGCATGGGGGTTATCATAGAACCACCTCGCTTTGCATCCTGGTTTTGAGGATTTTCTGCCCGGCTTTGGACAGGTTTTCCTCGTCTTCCATAAATCTCTTTATCTTACGGATCCCATCCTCAAAGGTGGGAATCTGTACTTTCTCGTAGAGGTTCACTTTCTGGGTGGTCTTTTTGCGAATAATCTCCAGGATCTGCATCTTGCGGTAAAAGAACTCGCGCTCGATCTGCAGCTCGGAAATACCCTTGACCAGTTCTACTCCTTCCAGGAACCATGAAGGTTCCTTGAAGAGATTAAACTTGCTGATCTCAAAGTCCACCTTGCCCAGCACCGGTATCTTCACGCCGGCGATCTTGCGGGTGATGATTTCGACATTACTGACACGGATCAGATTGGGATCAAACTCGCAGAAGAGCCGCAGAAATTGATTCAATATCTCAAACTCGGCTTGAATCTTTTGATCCAAGTTATGAGCACTGTCTCTGGCTCTTTTCACTTCCATGCGCAAGGCAGATTCTTTGTTCTTGAGCGTAGGAAGCGCATTCGTCCGTACTTTGAGCTGTTTATGCAGCTCTTGTAGGGCAGTTTTATTATACTGGAATTTCAAGGCCATGTTACTCTACCCAGTGGATCTTCATAAACTCGTCTTTGATACCAACTTCCGCTTTCGTGAAATACTTTTTAAAGAGATCCCACGTCGTATCCAGCATTTTATCAATATCGATATTCACGTCTATCGCCAATATCTCCATGGAATAGTCTGTGGCAAATTTGAGAACCCGTTCATCATAATCGGAGAGATCAAAGCCATTTTCCATCTTGGTCTTGGCATTTGCAGCATCAGCATACAAGCGGATAGCTGTATTCATGACCTGCGGATGATCCGCTCTGGATTTCTTGCCGATTACCAATTGTTTGAGGCGAGAAAGCGAACGGAAAGGATCGACAATCACCTTGGAAATGTCTGTGTCACGACGTAGGTAGAGCTGACCTTCCGTGATATAACCGGTGTTGTCCGGAATCGCGTGGGTGATGTCTCCTCCGGATAAGGTTGTTACCGCGATGATAGTGATAGAACCACCATCAGGGAACTGCACAGCCTTCTCATACAGCTTTGCCAGTTCGCTGTAAAGGGAACCCGGCATACTGTCTTTGGAGGGGATCTGATCCATACGGTTTGAGACTATACTCAGGGCATCGCAATAAAGCGTCATATCCGTGAGTAGAACCAGTACTTTCTCGTTTTTCTCTACAGCGAAATACTCCGCTGCCGTCAGAGCCATGTTGGGAACCAGCAACCTTTCGACAGGAGGGTTCTCGGTGGTATTGACAAATGCTATAATGCGATCCATCACACCGGCATTCTCAAATGCATGTTTAAAGAATAGATAATCGTCGTTAGACAATCCCATGCCACCCAAGATGATCTTATCGGCCTTCGCACGGAGGGCAACCATTGCCATCACTTGGTTAAAGGGTTGATCAGGATCTGCAAAGAAGGGAATCTTTTGGCCGGTAACAAGGGTATTATTCAAGTCTATCCCGGCAATACCTGTAGCTATCAATTCTGAGGGCTGTTTTCTGCGAACAGGATTGACAGAGGGCCCGCCAATCTCGACTTCCTCACCTTCGACTTTGGGGCCACCATCAATGGGATCGCCATAGGCATCAAAAAACCTTCCTGCGAGATGTTCGCTTACCTTGAGCGTGGGAGGTTTGCCAAAGAAAATGATCTCCGCATCTGTACCAATTCCTTCAGTACCTGCAAAGATCTGTAGAGTCACACTGTCGTTCATTATCTTCACGACTTGTGCCAAGCGACCGGAGACCGTGGCAAGCTCTTCATTACCGATTCCGGTGGCACTGACGGAGCAGGTAGCTTTTGTAACTTGATTGAGTTTGGTATATATCTTCTGGAAAGCTTGTGTAGCCATTATTTTACCTTCCTTTCTGCAACTGTTTGCTGGAGATTTGCTTCATATTTCGCAAAATCCGGTGAATCAAATTCCGCATAGTTCATTTGGCGGCAGATGTTGATCAGCTGTACGTAGTAAGGCATTACTTCCTCGAATGTCTCAAAGGCAAATTCTGCATCACAAATACTCATGATCAGTTCCAACATATAGCGTTGACGCTTCATCGGAGTTGACTGATCTACAGGGTCAAATCCATCTTGCTGAAGAATTACTCTGTCTATTAATTCCGATTTCCAAAACTTATCATGATAAGAAAGCGGAACACCATCATCACCTAAGATATTGATCTGATCATAGGATTCTTTTCCTCTCAGCAGGATATCTTTGGCACGAATAACAGTGCTGACCCAATTGGGTGATACATTCTTATTGAGATATTCTTGGACTTCCTCATACTCCAGATACTTGGAGTATGAATCCATGGGATCCACTGCTGGGTATCTCTTGCTGTCTGCCCGCTGTTGCGAGAGTGCATAGAAACATCTTGCGGCTTTTTTGGTGGATTCGGTAACAGGCTCTTTGAGGTTACCACCGGCAGGTGATACCGTACCGATAAAAGTGATAGATCCCGTTTGATCGTTGTTCAAATAGACAAATCCCGCACGAGCATAGAAATTCGATACGATAGCAGGAAGGTCCATAGGAAAACCGTCGGGACCGGGCAATTCTTCCATCCGATTGGACATCTCTCTCAGGGCTTGGGCCCAACGCGATGTGGAATCCGCCAAGAGCAACACTTTGAGTCCCATGGTTCGGTAATACTCCGCTATTGACATCGCCGTGTAAACAGAAGCTTCACGAGCTGCCACCGGCATATTGGAAGTGTTGCAAATAATAATTGTGCGTTCCATCAGCTTGCGACCTGTACGAGGGTCATCCAGTTCCGGGAATTCCACAAAGAGTTCCACCACTTCATTTGCACGTTCGCCACAAGCAGCCACAATGATCAAGTCCGCATCAGCGTTCTTTGAAATACTATGTTGCAAAACGGTTTTACCACAACCAAATGGTCCTGGAATAAATCCCGTGCCACCTTCAGCGATGGGATTCAGAGTGTCTATTGTACGCACTCCTGTTTCCATCACGCGGAATGGACGCGGCTTTTGTTTGTAAGCCCGCACCGGTAGCTTCACAGGCCACCGCTGGATCATATTGAGTTTGAACTCATTACCATCTTTATCTGTAATCACAGCTATGATATCCTGAATAGTGTAATCTCCCAAGGCCGCGATAGACTTCACTGTATATTGCTCTTCCATGACAAATGGGACCATGATTTTGTGTGCAATCCAGCTCTCCGGTACTTCACCGAGCCAATCTCCACCGGTCAAAACATCTCCCACTTTGGCAAGGGGAGTAAAACGCCAGACCTTATCATCATCCAGGGGATCAGTATATTCTCCCCGTATCAGGAATAAACCATCCATTTTATTGAGGTCGTCCTGCAGTCCATCATAGTTTTTGGAAAGCATCCCGGGTCCGAGTTTAACTTCCAGCATATGTTCGGTAAACTCTACGGGAGTTCCCACGGTGAGTCCACGAGTGCTCTCAAAAACTTGAGTGTAAGCTATTTTCCCAAGGATTTTGATGACTTCAGCCATCAGTTTCACGCCTTTGTGGTCTATATAACAGATTTCGTTTTGAGAGACCGGTCCGTCGACTTCGACCATAACCAGATTGGCGATAATTCCTTTGACAATACCTTTGGTCATACTAGTACCTTCTATTGTTTTACTTTTTGTTTCAGATCAAATTCTTCCGGGAATGAGAAGCTGTTTTCCAGCTTATCAAGGGTATCAAAGAATATCTCTTTCCCATTCTCCAGTTCCAGGTTCATCCACCTGTCTATGATGCACAGTTTGCAAAAGTACCCTAGGATGCGATCGATATTGAAGTATTGAAAGAAGTTCTGATTATCGATCCAGCGCCAGCGCAAAGCATCATAATTGCGTTCTCTATCGACAATGCCATACTGATCATAGATCCGGTATACACTTTCGAACAGCGGATACTGCTTGCCCAGGCCAAAATCACTTGCCTGACTCTTGGCCAGCTTCTCTATCCATTCGCCTTCTCCCAGCAGATATTCTGCAAAGGGATAGTCAAATTCCCGCCCATTTAGAGCACTGAGGATATTCTTGATATCGCGATTGAACATAAACCATTCACGGATGAAGCGATTGGCATGTGAGCCGGTATATTCATAAAATGACTTCAAAAACCGTGTTTCCCAATCCAGATAGACTTGCTCCGCCTCTAGCGCTAAGAATTCAGTACAATGTTCAACTATAAAAGCGGGGATTTGCTTGTATATTGGTGGTTTCAGCCGCTGCTCGTTGTCCGGATTGGGCTTGATAAAGTCTATTAATGCCTGCCAGTCTTCCGCACTTATCATGGAGCCTGAAAGCAGATCCTGGTCTTTATGAAAGAGTATCCGGAGCAGGTTGTCCAAGTCTTGGGGTAAATACAGAAGCTTGAGCAATTTCATGTCACTATCATTTAGCTTTAGCGCTGCTTCCTCAAAAAAAGCTCGAGGAGTCAGAGCCTGCTTTGTATCGTCAAATCCGATATTTGACAATCCAGTGACAAAATAGTAATACTGCTTTGCCATGGTGTACCTTAGTCGTTGAAGAGTAATTGGGCAGTGCGAGGTCTTAAGTAATTTTTGAACAGATTGGAAAAGTCCTCATCTGTGAAGCTCAATTTATATGTCCCATCTTGAGGCTGCAATACAAATCCCTTTTTCATGATCGGACTAAAGCTGATTTCCAATTTGCCGGAAAATACATCCTTCAAAGAATCTGTAAAAACCTTGTCGATTTGAGCTTTATAGGACTCGGATAGAACCAATGATCCTTCTGACAGAGAATTGTTCCATACTTTCAGGGTTTCCAATACCAATTGCTTGATAAAATCAGAATCCTTAAAGAGAGTATCAGTTTTGGTATCAAACGCTTGATCCAAGATTAGGTCCGTCACCTTCTGCTTGATCACACTAAGTGTCTGTTGAGCTGCCATTTTCAGGTCAGAATCAGTATTTTTACTGAGCGCTTTTGCCTCTTGTTGAGCTTTTTCTACAATCATTTTGGCATCACTTGCAGCCTGTACTTTGATCGTTTCGGCTTCCTGTTGCGCTTCTTCAATAATCCTATCAGCCTCAACTTTGGCCTTTGTTACACCTTCATCATACACACGCTTCAAGAGCTCTTGAACTTGATCACTCATAACGATTACTCCAAATACATTCATGTTTTTTCCCAATTTATTTCGATGGATTATTTGTGTCAATGAAATCCTTAGGCCCCGCATGTAATTCTATTTTACTTGACAAACGGCCTGCTTTGCGTTTTTTTTGGTTCAGGAGTGTAATTATGGATTATAATTTTGCAGAATTTTTAGGGTGTTTGAGGCTGCCTATATTGATTGTGGACTGTGATGCCTCAAACCATGTTTCAGATTCAACGATCACTGTAATATATGCAAACCCCATCTCACTAAAGATGTTGCGCGTTAAAGACATCTACATGATAGATATTGAGCACCTGTTCCCATTGCTAAATGCTGAACTTCTTAATGCAAAAAACTACTCATTGAAAACCTGCAATATAGCTGAATCTCTACATGGACAATCTTACACCTTGTGTGTTTCACCATTAGTGGCAGAACATCAGTACATCGTGGAGTTTTATCCTGAAGACATCAGTATGGCTACGTTTTGCCAATCAAATCCTGAAAATGCAAACCTCACACAAGTCCTAAAACATGAGATTATAAACAAAATCATCCGTGAGGCGGGGCTAATCAAAGAAAATGAGTATTTTAAGCGTTTACTTAATGATCTCCCTGTGCTCGTTGCTCTCAAAGATTCCCAGCTCAGATACCGTTATGTCAATCAAAGTTTTTGTGACTTTGTTCACAAAACTCCCAAAGAGATTATTGGCAAGACCGACTTCGATATCTGTACTGCAGATGAGGCGGAGTATTTTCGCAGTATCGATCGTGATGTGATGGAGGCCGACCGTAGCATAACAACTGAAGATACATATACGGATATATACAACGTAACTCGTCATTTATTAACGACCAAAACTCCGGTCCGAGACAGTGACGGCAATTTGAATGTACAGTTAGTATGTGTGAATATCACAGAACTGCATCAGTTAAAGTCTCAACTACAGTCGGTCAAGGATAAATATGAAGAAATGGCAGACCTTGCCGGTCTCATTATCTGGATTTTAGATGCAAACATGAAGCATACTTTCATCAGTCCATCAATCGAGATGTTTCAAGGGTACACACCTGATGAGTTTTTAAATATGGAATTGACTCAGTCTATGACTCCGGAATCCATGGCTCTTGCTGCTCAGTACCAAGAAAAAATCATTGATCTGTATTCCAATAATCGATTAGAAGATCTGAAAATGACTCATACGGCTATCTTCGATTATTATCACAAGGATGGTTCCATTGTGTCCGGTGAATGTAAGTTTGCTGTGATAATGGACAGCAATAATCAACTTATTGGGGTTCAGGGCGTCACCCGCAAAATCAAAAAACCCTAAGACCTCATAACTAATCGGTTTTCACGTTGATAGGGCTATCACCTAATTGCTCTCCCACATAGTCCGTGGTATCGATTACGGGAGAGAACTGCTTGAGTTTCGCACCCTGTGATTTGTTATTATCGTTTGCAGATTTTGTAATATTCTCTGTGATCTTTAGCATTCTATTGCGTAGGGAGTCTGTTTCGACACTCACCTCGTCTTGTGGCTTGATCATTACAGAATCTGCTTTGCTTTTGGAACTGAATTCCGGTGTCTTCAGATAACCATTTCGATAAGCAGTCCAGAGAATAACTCCCAAAACTACTACGAAGATCACAATACCAATCATCCACAAGAAGTTTGGCGAAAGCATGATCCTCTTTTCCTTATCAAGGTGCTGCGGTTGATAGTTTTCCTGCGAAAACTCCGGCATGGTTTTGTGAAATTCACTGATTACTTCATCCGAATCCAACTCCAAGTACCTAGCATAATTGTAAACTATCGCTTTTGCAACTCCATAAACACCCAAATCACCAAACTTATTATTCTCCATCAGCTTGATCTGATCTTCCCGAATCCGAATGTCACGCCAGATTTTGGCGTAGCTCAGTCCCTTATTTTCCCTTTGATCATGCAAGAATTTACCTAAATTTTCCATAAATACTCTCCTCGAAAAGCCTCTTTGACTCCGCCACAGAGCCAATAACTGTCATCAATGGAATCATATTTGATCACCACTTCTCCACCTGGCATTTGCACGGTTACTGTGTCGCTTAAGCCATAGTGCTTTCTGCCCACAGCTACAGCCGAGCAAGCTCCTGTTCCACATGCCAAAGTGGGTCCGCAGGCATTTTCCCAGATTTTAAGAACAATCCGGTCTTCATTTATCTTTTGGGTATATTGGACATTCACTGTCTTTGGAAAATGCGGATTATGCTCTATCGCCCAGCCGTACTTCAGATGTGGATCATCGGAAAGATCGTTTGCATAGACTACATAATGTAGATTTCCTACGTCGATTAAAGACCCGGCTTGACCCTCGACCGAGATATTATCTTCGACGGAAATGGCTCTTCCGATATTTACTTCCACAGTCTCACCATTCCCCGTGATCTTCCCTTTTTTGACTCCTGATTCAGTTTCGATCAACATCTCGGTTTTACCGGTCTTCTGAAACAAGAGATGAGTCACACAGCGCAAAGCGGAACCACACATCTCTGCAGTGGATCCATCCGAATTGTAGATTACCATCCTGCCATCATAGCCGGCAGATGGTTTGATCAGCACCAATCCATCCGCTCCTATTCCAAAATGCGGTTTGCATACTTCTATCGCCAATTTCACTAAATCGGTTTGAGCACTCTCAAAACCGTCCAGAATGACGAAGTCATTGCCCTGCGCGTGCATCTTGATGAATGGGATCAGCATAAAACCTCAGCCATCATATCCTGAAATGAGTAAACGCCCTGTTTCCCATGTAACCATAAAGCTGCTTTCAAGGCTCCAACCGCAAAACAGCTACGGTTGCGAACCCGATGTGTCAATTCGATAGTATCTGCCTCTGAATCGAAGCCAACCAGATGTGTACCGGGAATTCTACCTGCCCGAATGCTGGCAAAATGCAGCTCGTCCGGCTCGATCTTGCGATCCAGCTTTTCAAACACTGCAGTTTGCTTGGTGGTGCTGGCATCGAGTATGGTGTCACTCAGGGTGATAGCTGTTCCGGAGGGGCTGTCTGCTTTTTGATTGTGATGCAGTTCATAACCAAATACATCATATTCATTAAACTTGTCAAATTCACGTACGGCATTTGCTACTACTCGTAGAAACAGATTCATCCCTATCGAGAAATTTGACCCATACAGCAGTCCCACGTTTTTCTGCAGTGCCATGTCTCTCACTTCGGGGAGTTTGTCGTGCCATCCGG
>PHBQ01000075.1 GCA_002841975.1 Candidatus Cloacimonetes bacterium HGW-Cloacimonetes-1 | reverse complement strand
TTATGCAGCGTAGGTTAAGTCAAAGCGACGAGCACCCTCCAACAGTGCACGTCGGCGCTTTGACGGACATAACTTGTCAACTATATCAGGACTTGACAGCAAAAATGGAAGAATTTGATGTTTCCTGAAATAACTTGACCGTTACAGTAGCAAATATATTTAATACTCAAGCATAAAATTTATGAGATTATTCTGAGAAGATGCTGTGTTTTGACATGAAGGAAGGTAAGCGTTGAAAGCTGAATCTGAAACCAATGTACATAGGGAGATTGATCAGAATGAGAGTGTACAATGGTGATTATTTTTCAGACCTGCCGTAGATGTATTATATTATTAAACTAACGAATAACGAAGGCATACATAGGTTTCTATGTGGATGATAACAACTATTTAGGAGATTCAATGGAATACAAATTGTTCAATGAGTTCGTCCAGACATTCCTGGTCGAGAGCAAAGACTATCTATCAGGCAGCGGTAAAACTGTTCTGACCCCGGAAAACTTGGATGAATGTATAAATCGATTTGTGGGTAATTATATCGACGGTTCAGATCAAAGTTTTGCCACAAAGCTCAGTGACCAATTCCGGACTGCAAGTGAAGGGGCCAAAATACTATTTGCTCATGTGAGTTGGCTGTATGTACTGGGCACAAATGCGATGACTGCCCAGGGAAAGATCAATGCTGTAAATATGAGCCTACTAAACATGCCTGATTACACGATTAAAACAAATATCATCCTGGGTAAACAGGGAATTGCTCACCCGGGCACAGCCTACGGCACTTCGAAGTATCCAAATATGTGGTTCATTCTTTATCTGTTTAAGTGGATCAAGGGTAGCCAGTCCGGCCGTGACAGCAGATCTGCTATAAAAGGTATTATTGGCTCATGCCTGTATGGGATATATGGAGAAGAAAACTATCTTACCCAACCCTTCGGACTTGACAAAACCCGGCAGATAGTCACTGAATTTAGTGAAATGAAGAATAAAAGCGGCAGCCACCCCCGCCTTGGCATCTTCAATCTCCTATTGAACTTCTGCGATCCGGATTACTATGAGGCGATTGTTTCATTCGAAGAAAAAAGACTAATCGCCGATAAACTCTTTAAAAATGAATATGGATCGAAGGAAGGTAAAAATACAGACGACCTGATCTACCTTATCAAAAGGCATTTTATGAAGCAATATCCAGAGATCGATCCTAAGTATCTGCTACGAGATGACAGGCTCAAATCTACATGGCAATCAACTACAAAAGAACAATACAAAACTCTGCTCTCATTGGCGGGAAATGCTTCACCCACACCAACTCTACGAGCACCAGTGCAAGCACCTCCTCAAACTAAACTATATCCACTCAACCAGATCCTATACGGCCCTCCCGGAACTGGTAAGACATACAATTCTATCACTAAGTCTGTCCAAATTGCAGATCCTGAATTCATGAGTAAGATAGCAGACTTGTCTTCGAGTAGAACTGCTATAACCAACAGATACAGGGAACTTGTGGAAGAGGGCAGGATTGTATTTACAACCTTCCATCAGAGTATGAGCTATGAGGACTTCATAGAAGGAATAAAACCTGTTACCACAGAGAGCGGGAGTATTAGTTATGTTGTAAAGGATGGCATTTTCAAATCGATGTGCACAACAGCCGTTCAATTCCCGGTAGTTATTGAAGGAAAAACTGCCAAGTACACTATACAAAATATATCTAATGACTCCTATGTAATTGAGACGACACAAGGAAAACTAATCCATATCCCTATTGCCTTATTTCAAGAGCTACAGATGGCACTTAATGGAGGTCAGATCAAGCTTGACGATATCAGAAATAATAATAACATTTCATCCGTAATTGGTTCTAGATTTGATAAGTATTATTTCGGGTGGGGATCAGTTCTGTATGCTCTGTGCAGCAGTAAAAAGCTAGAACAATCAGTTTTTAAACCACACGTCCTTATCATCGATGAGATTAACCGTGGTAATATCTCTCAGATCTTTGGCGAACTGATTACTCTCATCGAAGAAGATAAGCGGTTAGGTAAAGAAGAAAGGTTGGAGGTTGTATTGCCTTACAGTAAATCCAAATTCGGGGTTCCCCCCAATCTCTACATCATCGGTACCATGAATACGGCAGACAGAAGCGTGGAAGCTCTGGATATCGCTTTGCGCAGAAGGTTCTCTTTTCAGGAAATGCCACCTCAGTACAGCGTATCTGATGAAGATGGAAGGGATTTACTGGATCGTGAAATCATCCCGGGGATCAAGCTAAGCTCTTTACTGCGAACTATAAACAAACGGATTGAAAAACTCGTGGATAAAGATCATCAGATAGGACACAGTTATTTTCTGAATGTGCAGGATGTTCGTGGCTTGAGGCAGGTTTTCCATGATAAAATCATTCCGCTGTTATCAGAGTATTTCTATGGTGATCCCGGTAAGATTGGACTGGTGTTAGGCGGTGGCTTTGCTCAAATGAACAGTATGGGCACTGACAATGGTCTCTTTGCCAGCGTAGATTATGAATATGATGACTTGGATAATCTGAGCGAGAAAGCGGTGTTCTCGATAACAGTTCCAAAAGATGATGAGGATTTCACAGCGGCGATTATGCGAATGATGATTTAAGATGCGCAAAGCAAAGATAACCCTGTTTGAACATCAAACCCTGAAGCTTGATCATGAATACAAGGCATCGTATTTGAGGGTAAGCACTTATCTGCCCTACAAAGGTATTATGGGAAAGGTAAAATCCCATATTTCAAGCTCATAAATAAAGGAGTGCAATTCTGTGAATTTGTGGGAGTTATCCAGGTCGGGAGTTTAGTAATTGAAGTGCTCCCCAAGGCAGATAATCAGCCTGATAACGATAGTGTAAAAAACCTGTGGCACAACCTGCTGATCGGGATGCTGAGGGCAGTGGGGACGTTTGATATCCGGACTCCCAGCAGCAGTAACCTGGCGATTAAACCACACTCTATTCTGGAGCTCTATTTTGAACTCTTTATCAAAGAGGTGGAGTATCTGGTGCATACCGGTCTCATCAAATGTTACCGCAAAACAGAGAGTAACACTACCGCATTGAAAGGTTCACTGGTTTTCTCCCAACATATCCAAAAAAACATCGTGCATCAGGAACGGTTTTACACCCGCTATTCCACCTATGATACGGAGCATATCCTGCACATCATCCTCTTTAAGGCTATTAAACTCATAAAAACTTTGACCTCCCGAGCCGAACTGCATAACAGAATCGGAGCTTTGGAATTGGGTTTCCCGGAGATGCCAGAGAAGCCGATCACGGAAAGTACTTTTACCAAACTGATATACTCCCGGAAAACAGAGATTTACCGCAATGCTATCGATATCGCCAGATTGCTGTTATTGAATTATCATCCGGACCTCAAAGCAGGCGGGAACAATGTCCTGGCATTGATGTTCGATATGAATCAACTCTGGGAGAGCTTTGTCTATGTCAGTTTGCGAAAGGGAGCCAGGGTGAACAACTCTGAGTACCAGATCATGCAAAAGCCTCACAAATTGTTTTGGCGACCGGATAGCGGTAATAAATCGAGCCTGGAGCCGGATATTGTCATTCGCAAAGACGAACTTACGTTTGTCCTAGATACCAAATGGAAGAATTTAAATGGCGGTAATCCCAATATCCAGGACCTCCGGCAGATGTATGTCTATCATGATTACTATGAAGCTCGGAAAGTGGCATTGGTATATCCCGGAGTAGAGAACAGCTCTAATTCCGGAAGGTTTCTTGATATACAAACTGCAAAGGATACCGACAAAAGCTGCGGTCTTATGTTCTTGAAGGCTGAGAGTAATATCCATGAATGGCAGGAATCCATATATCGGGAATTTTGTGACTGGGCGAGCGGATGAAAGTAGAATGGTATCACGGATTTTACGGATACAATGGATTAACACGGATTTGGATATTGAAATTTAACCCATGGTTTTAATTGATATGTGTCGCCCGTGAAGGGCTCTATCGGGGAGTGGAACCATAACGAGGGTCTTCGTGCCTGCGGCACTTCGAACCCGTCGCTATCGGATGTCGCCCTACCGGGCTGATGCTTTGTCAACGGCCTGCGTCCTGATGGGACTTACAATGATTTCGTTTTCATCTTGCTATCTGAAATGTCGTTCCGATGGGACTCAGACTGTTGACAATAGTCCTTACCCGTTTTAACGGGTAAAGGAATACAGGCGTGGGATTTATCCCACGTACAGAGGCATGCTCCAACATCAAACAGGTGTTAACCTGTGACGGACTTTGAAGGGGATTTCAATCCCCGTATTTTCCCAAAAGCCTGCGCAAAACACGCGACTTATAATATTATACACCAGGAGCATAGGTAATAGTGGTACCTCGTAGTCCAAAACCAGCTGAAGCTGGTGAAACTGCCGGCTAAAGACCAGCGTTACTGTTATGTGCAACGCTCTTGTAATATCCAGAAAAAAGTGCTTGCAAGAAAATAGCCTCTGAGAGATACTCCATTCTCGATAGACTTTGAGGCGGTAATTATGAAAGAGACTTTGTTTTTGATAGACGGAACAGCGCTGTTGTATCGCTCCTTTTTTGCTTTTATCAAGAATCCTTTGATCAATAGCAAGGGGCAAAACACCAGTGCAATCTTTGGCGTGATCAATTCCTTTATGTATTTGGTGGACAAGATGAAACCGGAGCACATCGTGATATCTTTCGATCGCAAAGCTCCCACTTTCCGTCACGAAATGAGTGATACTTACAAGGCACACCGCCCTCCTATGCCGGATGATCTGGTCAGTCAGATTGCGCCGGTGAAACAGTTTTTTGAGCTAGTCACCTTGCCGGAGATCAGTTTGGACGGCTATGAAGCAGACGATATCCTCGCCACCCTGGCAGAGCATTTTAAACAGGATTATGAGGTTTTGATCGTAAGCGGAGACAAGGATTTCTCCCAATTGGTGGACGAGCATATTCACCTTTATGATCCCATGAAGGATATCATCGTCGATAGCGATGCAGTTTTTAACAAATATGGCGTGACCGCTACTCAATTTATCGACTATCTGGCACTGATCGGCGACGCATCCGACAATATCCCCGGTGTCAAAGGCATAGGCCCCAAAACCGCGGAAGCACTGCTCCAGCAATATAATGACCTGGACAATATTTATGCCAATCTGGACAAACATGCACCCAAAGTAAGGGAGAAACTGGAACTCAACCGTGACAATGCCTACCTCTCCCGAGACCTGGCACGCATCATCCGCGACGTCCCTATCCCGATGCCTGATATCGAGCGGATTTCTTTTAACAAATCTATGCTCCACAATGCTCTACCCCTGATCAAAGAGTATGAACTGCCCCATCTCTATCGCAAAATAGAGAACATCACTCCTCCTGTTGCCACGGAAATTCCAGTGCCAAAGGAGACAAAAATAGTGGAGCAGGATCTCTTTCAAGACGATATCTTTGGCACAACCCCGGAACCAGAGGCAGTTCCCGCCGTCTTTGAAGCCCGCTTGGTGGAGACCTCGAACTACCGGCAGTTACTGGACGAAATCTCTCGTGCCGAGATAGTGAGTTTGGATACGGAGACGGACTCTGTGGATCCGATGCTGGCAAACTTGGCAGGTATCTCGATCTGTACTACAGAAGCACATGCCTGGTATATCCCGGTGGCGCACAAAATGGCGGATAACATGCCGATGGAGCAGGTGTTGAATGACCTCAAGCAAGCCTTACACAGCAAAAAGCTGGTGGGTCACAATTTCAAGTATGACCTGATGGTGCTGAAACGCCATGGCTTGGAACTGGATAACGACTTTTTTGATACCATGATCGCTGCTTATATTCTGGATCCGGGAACCAATCAATACTCCCTGGATGATTGTGCCAAAAGTGAACTGCATTACACGATGCAGCCGATATCGGCATTGATTGGCAAAGGTAAAAAGCAGATTACATTTGACATGGTGGACCTCAGCGATGCCTGTTTTTATGCCGCTGAAGATGCCTGGGCAGTATTTATGATCTACCCGATCCTATTGCGAAAACTGGAGTTTTCGAACCTGAAGAAGCTCTATGACGAGATCGAACTACCGCTGGTGCGAGTCTTGCAAAAGATGGAAGAAACCGGGGTCTTGATCGATGAAGCTGTGTTGAGCGTGATCTCCAAAATGATCAATCGTGAGCTCAAGGTTTTGACCGATAAAATCTATGAAATTGCCGGCTATCAACTGAATCTCAATTCTACGCAGCAGCTGGCAAAATTGCTTTTTGAGGAACTCAAACTGCCGGTGCAAAAGAAGACCAAGACCGGGGTTTCCACCGATAGCAGCGTCTTGGAAGAATTGGCGGAAGAGTATGAGATTGCCGCCCACATTAGCCAGTATCGTCAGCTCACAAAGCTGGAAGGTACCTATGTAAGCGCATTACCCAAAATGATCAATCCGCATACGGGACGTATCCACTCATCTTTTAACCAGACGATTGCCTCCACAGGCAGGCTATCCTCCACCAACCCCAACCTCCAAAACATCCCGATTCGCACCGAGATCGGACGCGAAATCCGCAAGGCATTCGTAGCCGAAAACCGGGACTGGATCATCATGGCGGCAGATTATTCCCAGATCGAGCTGCGACTTTTGGCACTGATGTCGCGGGATGAAGTATTGGTGACGGCGTTTCGGAATGGCGTCGATATCCACCGCCAGATGGCAGCCCTGATCTCCGGAAAAGATATAGCGGAGGTGACTACTGACGAACGGCGGCAGGCCAAGACTATCAATTTTGGTATCCTTTATGGCATGGGACAGCGGAAGCTCTCCAAAGACTTGGGAATCTCGCAAGCCGAGGCAAAAAGTTTGATCACCAACTATTTTGCGCGCTTTCCCAGTATCAGTGATTTCCTTCAGTCTTCTGTGGCTACAGCCCGCAAAATGCAATACTGTGAAACGCTTTTTGGCAGAAGGCTCTACTTGCCCTTTATCAATAGCAGTGGGATGCGGCTGAAGAGCGAATCCGAACGCGTGGCAGTCAATATGCCGATCCAGGGCACCGCCGCAGATATCATCAAAATTGCCATGATCGACATCAATAACCGGATCCGGGGTTTGGACTGGATCCGCATGATTTTGCAAGTGCATGATGAACTGGTCTTTGAGGTACAGTCCTCACACCTTGAAGAGGCTAAAGAGTTGGTACGCACGGCAATGGAGAACGCGCTGCCGGAACAGTACCGCAGTGTGGTGAGTTTACAAACCGAAATTGGAGTTGGTGCTAACTGGTACGAGGCGCATTAGGAGATAAGAACTCCCTCTCCCGTTCTGGGAGAGGGCTGGGGTGAGGGCAAAAAAAAGAGATTAAACCCTTGGAAAACAGCGGTTTAGTTCACGGGTATAATAATAAAAAGCCATGCCGGTTTCAGAATTTGGCTATGGTAAGAGCATCTTCTCTATTGCTCCCATCACCACTCCCCAGCTTTCTTCTACGTCACTATTCCAAAAACGTAAAACTCTAAATCCCATCTTTGTCAATTCAGCGGTTCTCTCTTCATCTTCCAGTGTTTTGACAAGATCTGCGTGATGAACACCATCCAATTCTATGATTAACTTAGCTTCATAGCATACAAAATCTACGATGTAAAACCCCAACTGTTGTTGTCGCCTAAATTTGAAGCCATGAAAATTGCGGTTACGAAGTGCCTGCCATAGCAGTTGTTCTGCCTTGGTAGGATAGCTACGCATTTCTTTGACATGTTGTTGCAGAATGGGAGATCTTTTCATACCTTCAGCTCCGGCTCGTTGTTTGTGATGACATTTCTACTTGATTCTATGAAAAAAATTGCCCTCACCCCAGCCCTCTCCCAGAACGGGAGAGGGAGCAGTTCAACCCAGATCACTCGTCGAGAACGGGAGGAATAAGTTTATTGGTGTTTTTTACGTAATACTTGAGCTGTCGATTCGCGAAGGTATTCCGGTTCCAGTTCGGCAAGGCTGTTAAAATCGTAAGCCATGGGCTGGCCTTTGATTTCCATCAGGGTAAAGAGTGCCTCGGCATGAAGTAGGTTTTGGTGCGGTAGAGCCACCCGATGCGGGATCTGATGAGCGCTCAGGATCTCGGAGATTGCCGGGGCGGCAGTTCCGATCACAAAGCAATCTTGGGGCTCCATTTGCAAGATATCCAGTGGTTCCAGCACCCGGGGAGATACCAATTCATTGAGGAATTCATCGTATTTGGCAAAATAGATTTCCTTCATTTTGGCATCCACCACAGCTAAAATGTTGCGGCCACAGCCATAGAGACTGAGAGCTGTACTTTCTAGCGAATTGTAGGTGTAAATGGGGATTTGGAGACCCAGGGAAATACCTTTGGCAGTTGCCATTCCGATCCGTAAACCGGTAAAAGAACCCGGCCCCTTGCAGAGTACAATAGCTTCAAGATCGATGCGGGAATAGCCACAGAAGCTAAGCGCAGCATCTATTTGCGGCATCAGAGTCTCCGAATGAGTAATGCTGATATTAAAGAAAGCCGAATACACGAGTGCGTGATCGGCGTACAGAGCGATTGAACCCGAATTTTGGGATGTATCAAGAGCTAAAAACATTGCTGCTTAATTGCCTTTATTGATCCATTCGTCGTAGATTTTTTCAAAGTGGAGCTTGTGTTGAGCCTCCTCGGAGGCAAGCTTGCGGAAGAGGAGAGATAGTTCATTATCGCCAAATTTGATACTCATTTCGGTATAGAGTTTGGTCGCTGCTTCTTCGCGTTTCATGGCTTTAATCAGGACGTTTTGATAGGAGAGATCCAGAGTGTCGACATCGACCGTGAGATACTCACTGATTTTCATATTTGGGACGTTTCGGATATCGGTTTCGACCACACCTTTTTTACGGATGCTTTCGATCACCACGATGTGCCCCATCTCCATAGCTTCCAATTCCTTGAGCATTTGGATCTGATCCTGGAACTTTACCTGGTTCTGGAGATCACGGTAAAAACTAACTGCTTCCTGTTCACGTTGAACGGCAAAATCCAAGATTTCGTTAAATTCTTGTATAGTCATAATCATACCTCATTTAGTGTATTTCTAAGTTTTAGGATGCAAAGCAGAGCCATTGACAGCTCCTGTTTTACATTCTGAAACCGGGAAAGAAAAGCCGGAAAGCCGAAGCTCTCCGGCAGGATTGTTTTAATCGAGTGGTTCAAACATGTCTTTACCGACGCCGCATTCGGGGCAAACGTAATCATCCGGTAAATCTTCGAAAGCTACATTTCCGTGTTCTGCGGGGTCGTAAACATATCCACATGCCATGCATTGATATTTTTCCATTCTATCCTCCATTAATAAGTTTCAAGATGAAGCTCAAAATAAGCTTGGGGATGCAAACAACAAGCGCAGAGAGCCGGAGCTTCCGTGCCTTCGTGAATATAACCGCAGTTGATGCATTTCCAAAATACTTTGTCATCTTTCTTGAATACTTTTAGGTCTTTTACATTTTCATAAAGTTTACGATAGCGTCTTTCGTGTTCTTTTTCTACTTTTGCTATCATCCGCCAAGTCATGGCGATATCTTTGAAACCCTCATCTTCGGCTATTTCGGCAAATATGGGATAGAGCTCGGTCCATTCTTCTTTTTCGCCATTGGCGGCAAAGAGGAGATTGTCCAAAGTGCTATCCGGAGCCCAGCCTACCGGGTAAGAAGCTGTGATATTGACTACTTCGCCTTTCATGCCTTGTTTGAGCAGGTGTTTAAAGAAGAGCTTGGCATGTTCTTTTTCGTTTTCGGCGGTTTCCATAAAGATGTTGTATATCTGTTCAAAACCTTCTTTCTTGGCAGTTTTGGCAGCATAGGTGTATCTCATGCGGGCTTGAGATTCCCCGGCAAAAGATTTCATCAAGTTTTCGGCAGTGCGTGTATCTTTGAAAGCCATATTTTATATTCTCCTTTTATGCGTTTTTCCAGAGACCGTGGAGAGTGCAGTATTCACGAACATAGAGCACATCGCTCAATTTGACGGGGAATACAGCTTCAGGGGTGTCACCGGGCTTGAATTCGTGACGTAAAACCATTTTGGCAGTGAGGACTTCGATCATGGTGATGTAGTGCTTTTCTTCCATCGGATGTGGAACTGCGCCCACCACGACTTTGATCCCGTTTGCTATCTCTTGAATCACGGGAACGTGTTTTTCTTTGGCAGCATCCACGGAATTTTCTGTCAATAAATTCATGGGTTGCCCACAGCAAACCAAGGCATCTGCACCAGCAAACAGTACTTCAACGACGTTGCCACAGATGGGACAATGGTAAATTTGACGAAGATTAATCATATTTCCTCCTTGGAATTTAACCTCTATTCCAAATCTACTTGAAAGGAGGTGATTTGTCAACAGAAATTCTTGAATGATGTAAGTCGAATATTTTCCTTGCCAAAAAACCTCAGCAGTTTTTGGTGTAACGTAGTCTGTTCATTTGAAAGGATTAAAACACATGAAACGCATAGCGCTTTACATTTTGATACTGGTCTCCCTTGTCGGCTGTGTCCAATACGACGAGGAATTATGGATTAACCGCGATGGCTCCGGTAAGGCACGGGTGCGCATAGTTCACCGTTCCCAATACGATAACCCCGAAGAAATCCTGCAAAAATCCAGCATGCCCGGAATCCATTTGATTAATTATGATATCAAAAGAAAGGGCGGAGACGTTTATTACACTATCTATTTCAAGTTTAGCAATATAGAAGCCTTTAACAACATCAACGACAAACTGGGTAATGCCGATTTTTGGGGAAAGATCACCCTCAACAAAGGCCGTGGCAGAAATATCACATTCAAGCGTCGCATCTCTTTGGGAAGCCTCGAAGGTGATGATGATTTTGAAGACTTGCTCCGCACCCAATACACCAAACACCCCACCTGGAAATACAAGCTTCATGTACCATGGAAGATTATTTCCGCCAATGCCCTCAGTGAAAATGTCGATGAAAAATCACGTATCATTTCCTGGAGTTACGACACCGGATTTATGTGGAACAAGACTCAATACATGACCGTGGAAATGCGAAAATCTTTCCCTTGGTTTGTGTTGGCTCTGGGTTTTGTGGGATTGATCCTGATGACGATCATGGTCGTGTGGCTGGTAAAGATCGCAAAGCGTTCACATCTGTTGGACTGGCTTCATCACGACGAACAGACCACAAAATAATATAGTACTCACACTTTGGCGATAGACTTATAGTTAAGATCTTGTCTTTGTGGAGATAATCCCAATTTTAGCGACATCCTCCCTCGACCTTAGAAAGGAGAGTCGCTTTTTTTTGTCCACATTATTCAGAGGTTTGTACCTAGTGATGATAATATACTGATAACAGGTATGATGTAACCCATGTTTAGGATCTGAAAAAGTACAGAGAAAGTTTGTATATCTATATATAACAGACAATAAGCGATTTGATTATATGGCTTTTTGCTATGCTAACACGGCTTGATGAGTCTTGACAAATTGCGTACCTGAATTTTTCTATGCATTGGTCATAGTGTGAAAAATGCCTGCTGAAAAGGCTGATACTTGGAGATTGATAATGTTTTATGCCGACGATGGTCGCTGAAATGGCTTCAAACGTCACTCCCGGGACTAATCCACATTTATTCACATCGCTGTGTATATCGTGTGGATAACTTTTGCAGCATTGACTGATTTACGCGCCATAAAATGGAGTTAACTAATAATTTGATAGATATTTACAGTTATAGACACAGTACCTGTGGATAAGCTCGCACTTTTGTGTATAAACAGTTTAAAAGATAGGATATACAGAGATGGATCAAGACATTTGGCAAAACATTTTGGATAAACTCGAAGAGAACATCAACCCCCAAAGTTTCCGAACCTGGTTTTATGATACCAAGCTAGTGGATATGAGCGATCAGATGTTGGCGGTACGAGTTCCTACCCAATTTGCGGCAAATTATTTAAACCAAAATTATACCGAGGCACTGTCGGAGATTTCCTATGCCTTATACAATCGCAAGTACCGCGTACAGTTCATGTCCAATCCGCACAAGATTCAGCAGGAAAAGGTAGAGACAGAGAGTATCAACAGCAACCGGGTAATCCTCAATGCCATGCTTCACGAGCGTTACTGCTTTGAGCAATTTGTGGTGGGTAAGAATAACAATTTTGCCTATTCCACCGCCCGTGCGGTTGCAGAATCTCCCGGCTATGCTTACAATCCTCTGTTCATATATGGAGAATCCGGAATGGGTAAGACTCATCTGATGCAAGCCGTGGGAAATTTCGTGCTCAAAGAAGGACGTAACTGTTCCATCTACTATACCACGACTGAAGCCTTTACCAATGAGATGATAGATTCCATCCGTGCCAACAAAATGCCGGAATTCCGGGCAAAATTTCGGAAAGTAGATCTCTTGCTGGTCGATGATATTCACTTTCTCTCCAAAAAAGAAGGAACTCAGGAAGAGTTTTTTCACACCTTTAATGCCCTACTCGACAATAGAAAACAGATAGTACTGACTTCCGACCGCCCTCCCAAGGATATCCCGGATTTGGAAAAACGCCTGGTTACCCGCTTTGAAAGCGGACTCTTATGTGATCTGAAGAATCCTGACTTTGAGACCAGGGTGGCAATCTTGCGCAAAAAGGCAGAACCGGAAAACCTGGATCTGGCTGATGACGTACTTACTTTTATAGCGGATTCGATCACATCCAGTGTACGGGCTTTGGAGGGATCTTTGATCCGGATCCTGGCTTATGCGTCGTATAATAAAATCAATACCGAGGATATAACACGTGAGATAGCGCAAACTATCCTATCCGACATGATCTCGGAAGTTCGGAAGGACATCACCCTCGATAACATCACCCAGCAAGTGTGTACCGCCTATGGCATCACATTGCCTCAAATCGTCGATAAAACCCGCAAACAGCATATATCCTTCCCCCGACAGGTTGCGATGTACCTGGCCAATATTTTGATCCCTCAGCTCTCACTCAAAGAGATTGCCGAGTATTACAAACGTAAGGATCACACCACGGTGCTACATGCCAAGAAAATGATCGAAAACCAGTTCCGGGAAGACCTCAGTTTCCGCGCTCATATCGAATCTCTGATCAAGAACATTCGTGGATAAAATGAGTCTTTTGCACAACGATATTCCCAAATCCTCTGAAGCCATAGTGCTGAATTTCTATGTATTTAGAGCTGGTATAGGGAAAATACTATGTAGTTTATACACTGCTGTGGGCAAAAACCTGTGGATAGGTGTGAATAACTATGTTTCAACAAGTTACAAATCTGAAATGGTGTATAACCCCGAAAACCGCTCTCAGTTATACACGAGTTATCCACAATCCGGAGCGTTGGTTTGGGGAGTTATTTTGCAAGCCTTTAAAAAAAGTATTGACCATTTATCCCCATATCCACACTGCCTACTAAGACTACTCTTTTAAATAAAGAACCTTTTAGGATTACTTATTATGAACTTATCTAAGAACATTCAAAAGACGATGAGACTGTCAAGTTTGACGGTGATAATTGCTATGATTTTACTCACAGCATGTACACGGAAGAATAACCTCACTGGAGACAACTGGTCGGATGTCCGTCCGCTCACTTTTATCGACTCCGTTTTTACCGATGGTTACAGCTACCCCGTGGAACAAAAGATCAAAGGTACGGAGACTACGCTGCTCTGCAGTAACTACAATGGGAAAAGCTCGATTGCAATGATGCGCTTTAACGGCTTGCCGGAAGTTACGGCTACCGGTATGACATCTGTTGATTCAGTATCGCTAAAGCTGATTGTATTGCGTCGTTCTCCGGTACGTCGGAGTCCGATCCTGCTGGATTTTTACAGATTAAATCAGAACTGGGCTGCGGATAGTACCGCCTTGGTGCTGGATGCAAACATGGTTGCGCTCAATCTGGGACAAGTCAGCATCGATGACAGTGTAGCCACTACCGGTGATACGCTGACGATTGCCATACCATCCTCTGTCATTATGGCATGGAAAACAGAAGATGTGACGGGGTTTAATTTGGTGATCAAGACTACCAGTGATGGATATGGAGAATTTCGTTCTATAGACAGCGGATATGGCCCTCTCTTGAGCTTTAAGTACAAGCTGGCAGGTGATACTGCCAACCGAAGTTTTAGCACAGTAGCCAGCAG
>PHBQ01000074.1 GCA_002841975.1 Candidatus Cloacimonetes bacterium HGW-Cloacimonetes-1 | reverse complement strand
GCTTCGTTCATTATATCTACTCCATAAAGATTATTCAAGATAATACTCTTATAGATGAAGTACTCCAGATTAGGGTGAGATGGACTATCGACAATATCAAGTTCCTTTTTCATGTGGCTGGTGCTATGCCCTGGATGGTCTGCTACAAAGTCCCTCATTCGGCTAATACAGGCTTCGTAGAGGTCTTCCAGGATATTCATAGCAGCAAAGAGAAAAGCTCCTGAGCCACAGGTGGGATCAAGAACGGTTATGGATTTGAGAGCATTATAGAATTGGAAGACTAACTTTTGATCTTCCGTTTCATTGATAAGGTCAAGGGCAAATTGACGGATATCAAGGTTGTGGGTGATAAAGTCGTTTATCTGAGCGATATCACCGCTTGTTATATGCTGTTTCACCTCAATATAACGCTGTCTTCGGGCAATCACTTCTCGCCAGATTTCTGTCGGCAAGGCAGCATCAGAAGGCGCAGGCTGGTTCCAGCATCGACGTAACCCTACCAGATTATCCTGTTCTGGATCAAGTCCAGATTTGATGTCGTCAGGTAGGTCTTGCCATAAATTATCGGGGTTTATCCCATACTTTACAGCATTATAGATGTACTGATCCTCACTTGACTTGATCTTTTGCCAGATTTCCCCATCCGATTTGAAAGCATCAGGATATTTACGCTGTACTTCATCAAAGAGATAAGGCAGGATAGTGTTTTTGCCAATGTAATCTGTGATATCTTCTTTGGTATAATAAGCTCCCATCTGAGCCCTGTCGTTTATGTACTTTTCAAAGATGTAGCCAATTACATCAGGATTAACGTCTCTGCCTGAAGCTGTTTCACTTATATCAAGGTGCCAATTAAATTCATCAAAAAAATTGAAGAGAGACTCGAAAGCATCATCAGTAATATTGATCTGTCCCTCATACTTTGTTTCCAGTTCATGTTTAGAGAATATACCCCCGTTTAGATAGGGGATTTTACCAAATTCGGATGATAAGCTTTCTCGATCAGGTGAGCCGAGTCCCTCATGAAAAAGCTGAAGCAGAAAGTTACGGTAAAATGAATAGAATTGGTCTCTACCATGCACCAATTGACCATCTTGAAGTTTGTTCATAAGATAATGTATATTATTATCCAGGAATCTACGTTTTTGGATGAAATAGCAGAACATAAGGCGATTGAGCATTACCGAGGCATACCAATTACGATCAATCTCTTCTGTAATTCCAGTCATAAAGGACAGAAACTCTGTATGTTGTTTTTTGAAACCTTTGTAAAAATCCTTCGTTACTTTTTCGGAGTTCTGGTCGACTGTCGTATTCAACCGCTTGGTTACATCGACCAAAGTAATATTCTCATGCTCATCTATGTTAAAAACTAAGCCTGCAGTTCGTTGATAAAGCAATTGGGGATCCTGTGATATGTAGTATTCTGTTATGATGGTTTTCAGGGGTTTTCCCATAGGCTTATATGCATATTGCCAGACTTGCTTTTGCATTGTTTCATCGACAAAAATTAGCATATGCTCATAGTACCTGCGCTTGACAATTGATTGAATTCGCAACCTATCATTCTTGGGCGGAATGCTTGATCCTAATGGAGAAGAGCATTGTAAAAAACGAAACCCGCTTTTTTCACAGATAACGCTGATATTGTAGGTAGTCCCTTTTAGGTCTGTTTCAAACGATCCGGAAGCATTATCCCATCCCATTTGGTTGAATAAATCTTTGAACTTGAATTCTCTGACTAGTTTTGTAAATGTGTTTTTATCCATTAATTCCTCTTATCAATTAAGCCCATAGAGCAGATAATTTGCGGCTCATCATTATAATTACCGTCATCAGGATCAGTGCAAAGTTTATTCTCTTCCCAAAGCGATTCTACAAGCTTTACCAAAGCATCTATCGGCTCTTTGGTTTTGAAGTAACGGCTGATAATGTTTTTAGCATCTTCTTTAAGGGGATAACGGTATATGGCTTCTACAGCTTTTTTAAGAGCTGTTGATACAAATATGGTGCCATCATTCTCTTTGATGAACTCATCCAGCTTGGTGTAAAGCTGCCGCTTGATACTGCTTTTTCTGCCTAAGCTGCCGGATGTATCACGCTCCGAAGTGTTGATAATAGCAATTCCCTTACCGACCAGTTCATGATGAATCTCCAATTTTGGCAAGGATTTAGTATCAGGCTCGCAAGCTGTCACCTCAAGTATTCTTTTTTGTGATTGTGAGATCATGTTTCCCATAGTATCCACCCATGCCAGGATGTCATTATCATGAACAGTTCTGGCATAAATTATAACTCCGCCAGGCTCACCGTTAGATTCCATAGAGGAATAAACGATGTTAGGAAGCTCAGGTATCAGACGCTCCAGGTTTTTGTCTTTATCGATGGCATTTTTCCAAATCTGATAAGCATAAGACCCTAAATCTATTTCTGCATCTTGTTCATCATCCAGAATCCCGGCTTTTTCGTTGTAGAGATTAACAATACTTGTGGGATCTCCAGCAAAGAAAACTTCATCAGAGCCAAAGACTTCGGCATTCTGACTAATGCGTTTACCAAGCCGGGCTCGAACATTGATAATCTTCTCAATTCCCTTTTCAGGTAAGACATTGTAGCAAAGGATTTCTTTGGCATTTTGACCTATCCGGTCTATACGCCCCGCTCGTTGGATTAAACGTATAATTGCCCAAGGCAGATCATAATTTAGCATGATATGACAGTCCTGAAGATTTTGACCTTCACTCAGCACATCAGTTGCTATCAGAACTCTGATATCCTTTGTAGACTGATGTAAGTTATGGCTTATAGGGCTGAACTGCCTTGCAATCTCAGTGGGGTTATCTGAAGCTCCTGTTGCCACTGCTAAATGAGATACACTCATTTTGCTGAGTTGCTGGTAAAGGTAGTATGCAGTATCAGCAAATTGTGTAAATATTAATATCTTGTCGTGAGCATGGATTTCCATAATGAGCTTGTATAAAGCTTGTATCTGACGATCTTGCTGGGGTTCCCAGCTGTAATTCGCAGTGACTATCTTCAACAGTTTGTCAGTATCGTCCTGGAGTGCCTTCAATAGTCTTTTTGAGAATAACTTACTATCTATCCAAACAAATCTTTTTCTAATGTTTGGTTGCATAAAGTACTCATACGATTCCATCGCTCTTTTAATATAGAGGCTTGTATCGTGACTGAATTCAATGGCTGATACCTGATCTGAATCATCTTCAAAATCGTCAGTATCGTCCAGATCGAGAAATGAACTTACCATGTCCGTGTAATTCTTACCGATAGGAAGATCTAGTTCATTTTCTATGGCGTGTATAAAAATGAAGTTTCGCTGGATGTGACGGCATAAGGAGAGCAAGTAGGAATAACCACTGCTTTCCAATCGTTTAAAGAGATTCGTGCGACAAAACCCAATCAACCGTTTCCCTGCTCTGGACAAATCCTCTACAATTTTCTGTTCAGCAGCACTTAAATGCTTACATTTCGATTCATCTACATATCCTGCAAGCCCATACCGTGGAAGACTCAGAGATCCGATCAGATCTACTTGCTCTTCATTATAGAGCCGCGTATATTGATCTTGCTGACCCTCTATTGGTAATTCGTAGCCAAGCTTCTTGGGTGTTCTAACTGGGAAATAGGACTTCTTACCATCTGGGAACTCGAGATACAGCTCATTATTATCATCTGGGATAGCATAGTTTTCTTTGATGAAAGTACGCGTCCTGCGAATCATATAGAGCCTGATTAGTTCTCTCCAGTCATCGGGGAACTCGCTTTTTTCAAATGCCCTGATACTTCGAATAGGCGTATCCGGGTGCTTCATGGCATATTGGTGGTAACCTTTAATGCTCTCGATATAACGTTCAGGGCTAATCCCTAAATCCTGATCATCGGGGATAAACAGCCTAAGTTGATTTGATAAGTCCTTGTAATCCTTATTGTATGGAGTAGCTGATAAGAGTATTACTTTGCTTTCATTTTCACTGAGATATGTCCTTATAGCTTTATAGCGCTCTCCCTTATGATTTCTTAGGTTATGGCTTTCATCTATAATTACCAATCGGAAACGTTTTTTATCTTTTAGATTTTTCTGAACAGCACTCATGGATATGACTTCTGCTTTCAAATCATACTCGTCAATATAAGAATTCCACATTTCTATGAGGTTTGCTGGACAGATGATCAGAGTAGAATAGTAATAATCCTCTTCAAAAATCTTAGCTACAGCACAAGCAGTAAAGGTCTTTCCAAGTCCTACAACATCGCCAATGAATACCCCATTGCGATTGTACAGCTTTTTAGCTGCGATTAACACTGCAGCTTGCTGGAAAGCAAAGAGCTTGTTTTTGAATACCTTGGGTATTTTAAACTCATTTAATCCAGCTCTGGCTTCCTGAGAAAGATGATAAACCATCTTGAGGTAAATATGATATGGAGGAATGGTAGTCTCACGAGCCCAACTATTATCAATGATTTCAGCAAGTTCTGCAGAGATATCAATACAGTATTGATCAGCCCATCTCTCCTCAAACCAGCTCTGGAGTTTCTTGCATGCGTCATAATCCAGAACATCGACATTCAATTCACCTTGCCGTTCCAAACCAGACATAGTAAGATTGCTGCTACCAACTACCCCAACAATCGGTGCATTATTATCCTCTTTATGCATAAGGTATAGCTTGGCATGCAGAGGGAAGGACAGATGCAACTTAACAATCACTTTCTTTGATTTGATTTGAGCAGAAAGCTCACGTAATGCAGCTTCATCTCTATTTGTGGGAATCCCGATCACAAGCTGTTCTTTAAATTGTTCAGCACACTTTTTTCTCAGATTCGAAGCGGTCTTTATATCCATCCTGATGCCATCTTCATCAGATCTGAATGCAGCTTTGAGTTCTTCAATAGGTAATCTTTGCATGCCAACTAGAACTCTGGCGCATGCTCCATCCCAGCCATTCCATTTCTCAACATTGTGGTCTATGCTTGCCCATCCTCGGAGATTGAAAAATCCAACACAGAAATCAGCTCTATATGAGTGTTCCAGTGTATCCTGAAGATAGGTTAATAATGATTCATTGATATTGTCAAAAATCCTAGGCATTAACTCTCCTTAAACACAATTTGTTAAAGATGGGCAATATCTAAGTCAGCTTATTCGTATAGTTTGCTGTTTCAATTGCTCAATCTTTATCTGGGTCATATCCTGATACTTCCATAGTCCTTTTGCAATGTTACACGACATTAGATGACCTAAGAATTCCTTCAGTATATTATCTTTGATTTCTTTCATTAGCCGCCTCTGGATGGAAACTCTTTGAATAATTCACCTATCTGCACAAACACTATCTGTCAATAACAATATCTGTGGCATCCTTATGCATCCTGTTTTGTCAGATTATTGGTGAGTGGTTTTATAGCTCCAGATTAAGATTAATGGAGCAAACATGGAACAGAGCCTAATGCAGAAGGTCAAAGAGCAGCTACTCAGACACGAGGGATTGAAACTCAAACCTTATCGCTGTCCTGCCGGAAAGCTGACAATCGGTGTTGGTCGTAATCTCGAAGAATGTGGTATCTCTCAGAAAGAAGCTTTTGTCCTAATGGAGAACGATATTCTGCACTGCGAGAGCGAACTGCTGGGTCATATTCCAATTGCTTATTCCGGACTTAACGAGACCCGCAAATCTGTGCTCCTGAACATGTGCTTCAACCTTGGGATATCCGGACTACTAGAATTCAAGAACACCCTGGCTTTTATTGGTGCCGGAGACTTCGAGAGAGCAGCCAATAACATGCTGGCTTCCCGGTGGGCAAAGCAGGTCGGTCGCAGAGCCATTGAACTGTCAGAGATGATGAGGAAAGGCTAATGCCGGCTGCTCTGCCTGTTACTATCCTGGAAATGCTTTCAGTTTTGAACCTGCCGGCAGAGATGGAAGGCAACACCATTTTCAAAGAACATCGGGGTTTAGTCATGGAAACGATCAAGGGCTTAGTTTTAGATAACTATTACCAGTCGGCTCTTGACCCCAGTTTAAGTGATGATGATCCTCGGTATATCGCTTTTCGTATTGCCTATTGCTTCCTGATGCTGCATTCCACCTGTGAGTTCCTCAATTTAAAGACCCTGGGCGAGGGAATCGTTAAGACAGTAGGATTAGACCAATCAGCTACCGAACTGCTCACAGGTGCGGAAATCGATGCCTTTAAATCAAAACTTGAGTTAAGGGCTCTGACTGTCCTGTCTGCCTATCTGAACGATGCCGGAAAAGAAAGGCTGAGTATTATAGTGCCAAGGCAACCCCGGGTAATAAGGGTCGGAGTCATCTGATGGCAGACCGAGTGTTTGAGTCACCGGATGAGCTGATGGTCGAGATCTACCGGGCTATTTATACTGCTCTGGAAAGCAGACTACATCTAATCGGTTCTGTGATCGATGCCGATTCCCGCAAGGAGATATTAGCACAGCAGATTTACGATAAGGGTGACTTCTATGGCAATACCGGTTATCTGGTTGAGACCCAACCTTCCGGCATGACCCTCAGAGTCGGTTCCAATGTCAAACACGAACCTTTTGTTTTGGGCGGTAAGGTGCCTTCCTGGACTCCCATAGCCCCGTTAATTAGTTGGGTCGAACGCAAGCACCTGTCCTGGACTGATAAGGCAACAGGTAAGCTGCTGACCGTCGCTGAGATCGCATATCTCATCCGGGGCAAGATCAAAAGGGAAGGCATAGCTGCCCGTAATGTCTTTGCGGAAGTATTGGCAAATAGAGAGCAGTGGATTTACCAGCAGTTGAGCTCAATCGAGGTCAGTCTATGATTAACCTTGAGAGATTCAAAAAGCAAAGGGACATCATCGTCCACTCCCTGCAACCTTGTATCCAAACCATCCTGTTCAATAAGGACAGTATCCCCAAGACCCTGCCTTGCGCTATTGTCATCCTGGATACCGAGGATGGCATCAAAGGAACCTCCAGACAGTTTACAAGTACTGACATAGCCTGGACTGTCTATTTGATCGTCAATGCCCAGAACGTGGAAGATCCTGATCTTGCCATATATGCTCTCAAAGAGAAGTTCAGGGAAACTTATCTGAACTTAGCTAACCGGGACATACCCCATATTGAGTATTATACAAGTCGAATAGACGGCACCCGATTAGTCAGGATCGCCAAACTCGACCTGCTGAAGAGTGGCTCAGGAGCAGCATCATGAAAGTAATGCGCCTGGGTAATCACAACGTCGGCATCAGTTCTGCCAGTGACTTACTGGAGAGCAAATACAAGCCGGAAGCTGTGGACTTAGCTGTAATGAAACGGGTCGGCAAGCGGCTCATCTCCAAAGAAGCAGAAAGCAAGAAGGTCGTTTCGCAGCCCTACTCTATGAGTAAGCTGCTGGCTCTCTTGGATACCGATGAGTACCATTCCGGCTGTGTGGATGCCATTACGATGGCAACGGTCATGCAGTTCGAGTGCAAGAACTCCAATGTCACCAAGTGGATGGAGACTGCCGAGTTCCCTGCCTGTGAAGACCAGACCACTATCTTAGGCGAACTGATTAAATTCTATATCGCCTGTGGGAATGGCTTCCTGATCAAGATGCGCAACGCCCAGGGACAGTGGATGGGGCTGGAGAGGATGTTACCTACTGAAGTGCAGATAGTTGAGAACTATGACGAGTTCGGCTTCTTCAGACCCAACTTTATCCAGACCAAGAACAACCAGAAGCAGGACTTTGCCTATGCTGATATCATCCACATCAAGAAGAGCACTCACAAGTCCAATGCCTGGGGTCTGTCCTGCCTGCCCATTGCTATCAATGTGGAGATACTCTCCGAGATTAAGACCTTCGACTATAACAACTTCCAAAACGGTCTGATGATCGATTACTTCGTCATTGTCGAAGGTGGAACCCTTAGAGACGGAACTGTTACAGATGAACAAGGCAACGAAGTCATGACTGATGCCTATACTGAGATTGAGAAAGCCTTAATCGATGTCAAAGGCAATGCCAAGTCCCACTCCACAGTCCTGATCGAGAGCGAAAGCAAGGATGTCCACATCCGGCTCGAACCTCTACGGCAACAGGACAGGGAAGGTGGTTTTCTTTCTCTCAAGAAAGATCTTCGGGAAGGCATATTTGCTTATCACCGGGTTCCTGCCCGAGTCGTATCTCAGCTTATCCCAGGGCAGTTAGGTGGTGATAACAAAAGCGATATGCTGATGTTTTACCACTTCGTAATCAAACCCCTGCAGGAACGCTTAGCCTTAACCTTAGCCATCGAGTTCAATTATGAGTTCAACTGGAATGTAACTCCGGCTGACTTCAACTTCGGTAACCTGACAGAAGCTCTGCAATCTGCCGATGAGCAGCTCTTTATGCAGAACCGCAACTTTTCCAATAAACCATAACAATAACCATACCAGGAGGTAAAGTGTACCCATTTAGCAAAAACCGAAAGCTCGTCCAAAAGGGCGAACTGCGTAACGTGGAAGTGGAACTGGTCTCCCTGCTGTTTGATGAGATGACCCCAGCCAATCAAAAAGGCTTTGTCATCAAATCAGCCCAGGGCAAGAGCTATGAACCCAAGACCCACTCCATCAAGTTCAAAAGTGAAAAGACCGGTACCCAGGGTCGGCTGTATGTCACCCTCATGGAGCCGGATGTCAAAGACAGCCAGGGTGACTTCTATTCCAAGGATGAGATCCAGAAGTCCTGCGACCACTTCGCCAAGCATGGTCTGGTCGGTAAGAACGATGTTAATCATAACCTGCAGACCGTTCCCGAGTTTGTCGTGGTGGAGAACTACATCCTCAAGACTGCCGACAAGGAGCATTTCCCGGACACCAATATTGGAGCTTGGGTGCAAGTCCTTAAGTGCGAAGACCTCAGCTCTGATCTCTGGCAGAAAGTCGAGAAAGGTCAGTTCCATGGTGTCTCCATCTATGGCAAAGCCGATGATTACGGCGATACCAAAGCAGTCCTGGATGAGATCAAGACTGAACTCAACTCTCTCAAGAAAGTAGCCGAACACCAAAACAACACCGAATTGCAGAAAGGCATTACTGCTATCTCAGAGCGTATCTCTGACCTTGAGAAAGGTAGTGGGCCGGGTAATATCATGGTCTCGGATGCCATCCGCAGTATCGAGAAGAGCCTGAAAGACCTCTCAGTTACCATGAGTAAAGCCATCTCCAAGTCCATCAAAGGTGAACCGGATGAGAACCAAGCTAACATGGACAAGGAAGTCCTGATCGATGGTAACAAGGTCATAGTCAAAGCCTCCCACCGGGAAATCTACAAAGGCATAGCTGATGTCGATTCCGGCAAAGCCATGAACATCCTGACTGCCAATACAACCAGTCTGTTTATCGATGAAGTAGTGGGAAGTCAACCGGGTGACACCCTATCCGATATCTCGGTCATTCCGCTCCTCAAAGACGAGAAGATCGATATCGGGCTGATCGATGACCTGGTGTTCAAGAACTCCATAGATGGCGCTTTGACAGCTCAGAACGTAGCCACTGCCGACCTGTCAGTTCCTACCGGCATCCTCAATGCCGAGTTTACCTTAGGCAGGGATGTGGTCGAGTTCTATAAGGACAAGTATGGTGAACAAGCCTTTGGTGCCTATGTGGAACAGCATATCGCCAAGAAGACCGAGAAAGCCATGCGTCTGCTCCTGTTCAAAGGTGACAGGACTAGTGGCACTGACAAGCTGAAAGCTCTCAACGGCATCATCAAACTCGCCACCACCGGCACCGACGTGACCGACATCGACTCCTCAGCCCATGTCACCTATGCAGAACGCTTCGAAGCTGCTCTGCTGGCTTTCAGTGATGAGATTCTGGAAGAGCAGGAGAACTTCAAGTTCTATGTCAGTCAGAAAGACCTCATCCGCATCCGGAGTGAACTGTCCAAACGTGAGACTGTCGCTGGTGACAGACTGCTGTTAGAAGGTGGTAATGTCTCCTTTGCCGGTATTCCCGTCAAAGCCAGACTGATGCCCGATGACTACATCGTAGGCGGCATCACCAAGTTCATCATCATTGGTTACCGTACCGATGCCGAACTCAAAGTGGAACACCATGGCTCGGACTGGAAGTACCACTGGTACATCCGCATCCGTCCCGGCATCACTTACATCCCCAACTTCATCAAAATCTTCCATGTCGTATAAGGAGGCATTAATGAAGATATACATCTTTATCGCAGTATTACTGGCGATGGTATTCAACGTAGCCTTGAGCTTGTATGCTCAGTACACCCTACCGGTCGATACCCGCAAAATCGCCATCCAGATGAACAAAGGCTTCAGTTGCCTGACTTATAGCCCGGCTGCCGATACCCTCTGGAAAGCCATCGCTGTGCCCAGTGGTACGGTCGAGGTGGTGGTCATAGCAGCTACCGGTACGATCGGGCTCAGAGCCGATAATAGTAATACCAACAACCAATTTGCCACTCTCCCAGTGGGGGTCCCGGTCAAGATACCGGTCTATAGCCAACGCACCATCTATATCCGCAGGGCTGTAGCAGCCACCGCCAGCGTGGCGAACCTCATCTTTTACAAGTTGTAACCGTAATAACAACCATAACAAACCAAGTAGATAAGGAGTATCTATGGACTTTATCATTCAAAACCAAGAGTTCATCCTCGGACTCATAGCAACCTTACTGGTCTGGCTGATTGCCAAAGTAACCGGCAAGCTGTTGGATAAGACCAAGATCAATGCTGCTCTGGCTATCCTGCTGGACATCATCCAGGATATCAAGATCAACCCTGCCACCAAGGACCTGGATGACTATGCCAAGAAGCAACTGGCAGTGGAGCGGGCTACCAAGACCTTGCCTGCCAAACAGACCAATCTCGTACTCAAGGTCTTTGGCACAGTTGGTGGCGCAGTCGAGTATGTCTTCCACAATCGCAAATGGCTGTTTTCACTCGGTAAGGCGATTAAGGGAGTGTTTTAAATGCCACCTTCTCCCATCACCACTCCGACCTACCCAGCCGGGACCTTGCAGGCTGACTTTGACTTTGCTGCCCTTGTGGAAGGCATGGTTGCGGATAAGATATTCTTTGGCTTCGGTAAATATACCGCTGCCGAGGTAACCACAGCCTATGCCACTCAAGCTGCCCTGACTACCGAGACCACCACCAACATGGACAGTCTTGGTGAACTGGCAGAGAAACCCGGCAAGGCAGACTCCAAGGTCAACAAGCTGAAAAGCCGTAACTACCTGATACCCGGCAAGCGTACCAACACCATTGAACTGACCATTATCGGTCTGCAGGTCAAGCAGAAGAACTACCTGGAGAGCAGAGCCTTTTCCGGTCGGGAAGTGACCATAACAGTCGTCTCCAATGAATTGGACAGGGCTGTGGTGTTCAATGGCATGCGTTGGGCTGTTGAATGGTCAGGTGAAGCTGACGGTATGTTCAGTGTCGTAATCAGCACCGAGTATTCCGGTGCCACCAAAGACCGCATCTTCCTGTTTAAGGATATTCCGGCTGTTTAATGCCTATATGAATATCAACAGAATTGCAAATGAGACATGTAACGACCGTTTGCACTTATGCCATCAAATGTCTCATTTGTTAGTCTGTTGTTTTGATAACCTGTATTCATGATAATGCTGTATGAAATCTTCTGGAAATTTGACTTTAAAGATAGTTCCACGTGAAGTATATACACTTATGTACCCTTTCTTCAGTATTTGTTTAGATTCATCAGGAGTAACAGATTGGTTATTGTCAATAAAGGCATCAAATGCTATCATGTGTAAGTAACAATTTACTCTAAAGCCTGGTGGATTTGGTGTTTTATCATCCGGTAAAGGCATTAAAAACTGCTGAGGCATTGGCATTATGATCTTATCATTAAGGTGAAAGTACATATGGCTGAGTCTATAATCAACCGATCCCTTGTTGGTAATGGTTATATTAACATGGCGTTCATTGCTGCCTGCTGTTAATGTAGAACTTATGTATATTTTTGCTATTTCTCTTCTCGAGAAGACTGCAAACCAAAGTGAAATTGCAACAGAACCAACTGTGCCTAATGCAACTAACATATTAACAATAAGGTTAGCTAACTGGTAGTCCATAACTACCTCCTATCTATAGTTGAGTACATCATTATGAAAATTTCAAAAAGGGTTAGTAAAACAAAAAGTCAAAACGACAAAATTCTCGATGCTCAAATTGAGTCAAGAAAGGAATTAACATGAGCGATTGCCAATGTAAACCTGAAATCAAAGACAAACTCGATAGCGTTCATGAAGAAATCTATGGCAACGGCAATAGCAACAAATCACTTGTAACCAGAATGGCAAGGGTGGAGACGAACATGAAAATCCTCTTGGGCGTCTCCACCACCCAATTCTTTATGCTCGTGGGCGTAGCTATCAAGATGTTCTTCAGTCCCAATTAAAGAAAAGATACCAAAACAAGGAATCACTATGATTAAAGAACCTAAACTGACCTATAATCAACTCCGGCAGATCCTCTGTCTGGCTATCTCCAATAGCACCATCAAGGCAAAGTTAGAGGACTTACTGTCCGGTAAGCTGACCAAGGTCTCGGAAGTTGAACTGCTGGAGCTGATCTCCACCTCCGAAGCCGATAAAGAGCTAATCCGTATCCTCTCCGGACAAGACCCTGACAATATGGATGCAGTGGAAGCTCTGGAGTACATCTCCGCTTTTTTCGCCTATATCAGAGCCAGCAAAGAGAAGTGCAAAGACTGGCTCGGGAGTTTCGGCTTAGCAGTGACAAGCAATCCAAAGCCAACAGATACCCATTCGAGAAGTTCGAGATGATGATGCGAAAACTCGGATTTAACAATGTAGACTTCAACACCCTGACTATGCCTGAGTTATATCTTCGGCTCTGTCTCAACGACCCCAAAGGAGACCTATAATGGATGCTTTAATTGGATGGATCGGCGGTAAACGCCTGCTTCGTAAAACCATCGCTCAGTATGTCCCGGAAGGTATTACAGGCTATATTGAACCTTTCGGGGGAGCTGCCTGGATGCTCTTACTCAAAGACCGTTGGGCTGATCTGGAAGTGTATAACGACCTCGACTATCGCCTGGTTAATCTCTTCCTACAAGTCAAGTATCATCCCGATGAACTGATCAGGGAACTGGACTTTATGGTCGCCAGCAGAAAACTGTTTGGTGATATCATGAAACAGGAAGGCTTGACTGAGATACAAAGAGCAGCCCGTTTTATGTTCCTGATTACCCGGTCATTCGGCTCAAAAGGCGACAGCTTTGGCACCTCTCAGAAGCGGGGAACATCCAGCATGTATAACAGACTGGATCGCATCAAAGAACTGCATAAGCGTCTGGATATGGTTATCATCGAGAATCTGTCTTACGAGAAGGTCATAGAGAAGTATGACACTAAGTCCAACTTCTTTTATTGTGACCCTCCCTACATGACCGGCTATACCTATGAAAACTCCAAGCAGTTCAGTCACGAAGCTCTGTTTCAGAAGCTCAAGAACATCAAAGGCAAGTTTATCCTGAGCTATGATGATAATCCTGATGTTCTGAAGCTATACAAAGGCTATTCCACCAAGCATGTGACCAGAACCAAGGGTATAAACCGTAAGGAAGGCAAATCTGAGTATAACGAAGTAATCATCGCCAACTTCCCCTTGGAGGACAAATGAACAGTATCATCTCCTGGGTAGGTGGGAAACGTCTCTTGAGAAAGAAAATACTCCCACTCATACCTAAGCATGACATTTACTGTGAAGTATTCGGGGGTGCCGGTTGGGTACTGTTCGGTAAAAGTCCTAAGAAGGAAGATTGGCAGGTATCCAGTAAAAGCAGATACACAGAAGTCTATAACGATATAAATGGTGATCTGGTGAACTTCTGGAAGTACATCAAGCAGCACCCGGAAGCCTTTGTGACTGAGCTTAACCAATACCTAATATCCAGAGAGCTATTCGACAGCTTTACTCAGCATGCACCCAAAACAGAACTGGAGAGAGCTATCCGATTTTACTTCCAACTCTCCTGCTCTTACGGCTCCAGGTCAAAGAACTTCTGCATCATGCAGGGTTATAAGTACATGCCCTTAAGACAACTGGAAAAGGTCAAGGCAGCCTCAGAACGTCTGCAGCAGGTGATCATCGAAAAACAGGACTTTGAGAAGATACTGAAGCGGTATGACACACCCAACACGTTCTTCTATCTCGACCCACCCT